>NZ_BSTC01000012.1 GCF_030269305.1 Kineosporia sp. NBRC 101731 | reverse complement strand
CTCATGGAACCATCCTGGGCCACCGGCCCAGACACATCGACACTCAACGCAGGACTTCCGGATCTCGCCCCGTCAAGGGAAAGGGTTGTTCTGAGCCGCTGGCCTCAACTCACCCTGACAGACGGGGCGGGCTCCGAGCCCGCTTCGTGCTTTGGCGGTGTGGGGGTTCAGTTCACGATGTCTGTCCGGGGCCGGTCAGTAGCAGCGTGGTGTGATCGCACTGGATCGTCAGCTGGTGCTGTCTGAGGTGATGGGCCGTGCCCTGTGGATCTGTGACGTGGGTGGGGAGCAGTTGTCCGGTCAGGAGCCGATCGAGTAGTTCGTCCTCGCGAAGGTAGAGGGTACTGTCGGTTCCGCTCTGGGTGGGGCGGGAGCTGCGGTGGCCATGGCGGCAGCGGTAGCCGGGACGTCCGTGGACCCAGTGCGAGTCCATTTTCCGCAGGCAGTTGTTGCAGCGCACGAGGCTTGCCAGCCGGTACGTTCGGGATCTGTTGCTGGTGTCATTGGAGCGTTCGGTGTGCATGCCTTGAACGGCAAGGAAGTCTTCGGGGCTGACCAGTGCGGGGTGCGCAGCCCGGATGGAGATGACCCAGTCTTGCGGGTCGTTCCAGCGCTGGACGCGCCGGCGCCCGGACTCGCGAACGGTTCCGTCGGGGATCGAAGCGTTGACTGGGATGTGCTGAGAGCCCTGACGGTTCCAGACCTGGTGGCCGGTGTAGCGGGGGTTGGCCAAGATGGTGGCGACGGCCGTGTCGGTCCAGGCGTTGCCAGGACGGTGGGGGTTGCGCTGAGTGTCGGCGGCTGAGGGGCAGGAAATGCCTGCCTCGTTCAGCTGTCTGGCGATGCTGCTGACGCTACGGCCGGTGAGGCGTTCGCGGAAGATCCGGGCCACCGTCGGGGCTGTCCGGGTGTCGGGATCGAGTTTCCGCAGTCGTCGTCCCCAACGGGCATGGGCTCGGTTCGGATGTGGACCGGCGTCGACAAGCCGGTAGCCGTAGGGTGGTCGTCCACCCAGATAGCGCCCTTGCTCCCTTGTCTGCGTGCGCATCGCGGCTGTGGTGCGAAACCTGGCCCGTAGCACTTCCCGCCGAGATCTGGCTCCCAATTCCAGGATTACCGCTTGATGAATGGGATTGTTGGTCTCCAGGGGGCCGTTCAGTTCCGGCAGCCAGATGCGGATCCCGTGCTCGGTGAACAGGGAGGACATCGATGACAGTTGCCCAGCGCAGAAGGCGCGTTCTGCCTCGCCGATCACGATGGCGTCGAAGTTTCGGTCCGGGTGGCTCAGCCTCTCCAAGAGCCGACGTGCTTGTGGTCGGTCCGACCAAGCCAGTCGACGGGAGCACCCGACGTCGAAGTATTCGGCCACGATCTGTCCCGCGTCGCCGATGAGATCCCTGGCGCTGTCGTACTGCCACCCCTTGGACGACTGGGGATCTTGATACTCGGTCGTGGAAACACGACCATAGAACGCGAAACATGTTACTTGGTGAATGCTTTGAGTGATCCATCGCGGCTGACCACGACGTGCGGAACCGCGGGTGCTCCAGTCAGCGAGCGCACCGCCGGCTAATCCGTCTGGAGTGGTCAGTGTCGGGGGCAGGTCGAAGAGCGTCTCCTGTTCATGATTATTCATGATGGAAAGCAGTTCGTAGCAAGGGTACTAAAGGCAAGTCCTCGGCCTCTCAGCTCTCAGGCGCCCCTTTCGAATCCGAGGAAGCAATCCCATGCCATGCGCCCCGGGTGCGACGTGTACAGACAGGCGGGAAAGCTGGGTGACCATCAGCGGCGCTGCCGGAACGGAGAACAGTTCTGCGTGGTGACCAGGGAATCGGCCGCCCTCAGTGGCAGTCTGACCGGGGGCGGCTGGAGCCCGGGTCAGGCGATGACAGTGTTCAGCGAAACCTCGGTGTTGCCGCGAGTTGCGTTGGAGTACGGGCAGACCTGGTGGACTGCCTCGACGAGCGCCTAGGCCGTCTGCTGATCGACGCTGCTCATCTCGACGTGCAGCGCTACGGCGAGGCCGTAGCCGCCTTCTTCACGCTCGCCCAGGCTGGCGTCGGCGCTCACAGCGGTGTCGGCGATCTGGAGGGTTCCCGCTCTTCTGGACACCGGATTAGGCTGCCAGTTGGCTGATTTCCCTGAATCCCAGGTCGTACTCCCTCGGCGTCAAGTAGCTGAGGGTGGAGTGCCGGCGAATCACGTTGAAGTAGTTTCGATCCAGTCGATGGTGGCCTCTTTCAGCTCCGCCAGATCCCACCAAGGACGCGTATGGACCAATTCCTTCTTGTAGGTCGCGAACGTCGATTCTGAGACAGCATTGTCGAAGCAGATGCCGGTTCGCCCGAGCGATCGGGGGATCTTATTCTTCCGGCAGTGCTTGGCGAATTTCGTGGACGTGTATTGCTTAGGTTCAAGGAGTCGTAGCAACACCGCCTGACTGAATCGAGTATAGCTGCCGAGCAAGTTCTTCGGCCGGGGCGGCCCATGCCAGGGCCTTGCGGGGGGCGTTCATTCTATGTCGCAGCGACGGCCTCCAGTTCCGGGAGTCGGTCTCGGCGGACGCCTTTTTCGCGGAGGGCGCGTAACTACGGGCGGCAAGTATCAGAACGCCACTGGCAGCGAGGCGGCGCGGGTGAGGGCAGAGTAGCGGGCTCCTTGGCGAAGGGGAGTCAGGCGCTGTCGGCGCGGTGCCCGATGCATGTTCATATTGCAATAACTGCATGTGTCTGGTGAACAGTTCTCGCTCGGGTCCTTCACCCGGGAGTTGCATCCCCCATTGAGAGGAAGCCGGATGAGCGTCGACACGCACGCCGAGCACACCATCGCCGAGCACCAGCACGGCGCCGACTGTGGTCACGAGGCCGTTCAGCACGGCGACCACACGGACTACCTTCATGGCACGCACCGGCACGCCACGCACGACGAGCACGAGTCGGTGGCCGAGCACAGCACCTCCGATCACGCGCACGGTAGCGACTGTGGACACGAAGCGGTCGAGCACGACGACCACGTTGACTACATTCACGACGGTCACCGGCACTTCGTGCACGCCGACCACTACGACGAGCACTGAGCCGCAGCTCGGGTCACTCGTAGGGGTTGCGGGGGACGGCGGCCGGGGTCGCTCGCGTGGCCTGCAGGCGAGGGGGATGGCTGCCGATCTGGACCAAGGAGTCATAGGGCGCCAAGGTGCCCTCGACTGTCACCCATTGACCGATCGAGGGCGCGTCCTGGCCGGTGATCAGGACTCGGATCGCGGCGGCGTCGGCCGCGCAGCACCGCATGGTCATGCGGGTCAGATGCCATCCTTCGCCCCGGGTTGGGACACGAAGCCGAGCAGGCGCACCGTGCGACCTTCCACTGGGGCCGACTCGCCCAGTAGGCCCGCGCGGTGAAGCCGCCCAAGGTCAGGTCCGGCACCGTCCCTTCCGGAAGGGATGCGAAGCCGGACTCGACTTGCTTCTGGCTGCGGGTGTCCAGGGCCGAGACGGCCAGGGCCCCCACACACACAGGACGGGCAGCAGGAGCAGCCAGGTGGTGCGAGGTGCCTGGCCGTGCTCTTCGTCCTGGGCGCCCTGGCGCAGACCCCAGATCAAGTCCCCGAACCCGAGCAGGACCAGGGCGGCGCCGGTGATCAGCAAGGCCGGGCGCATGAACGGCTGCACGTAACGCAGGTGCAGGTCGGTCAGCCCTATTTCACATCCACCATCGGCCCACCACCATGAACGCCAGCATCGCGGTGGAAGAGAACTGGGTGAAGGAAGCGGCCACGAAAACATCCGTCTCCGAACAGATCGCGACCGCAACGGCCAGCAGCGCCAGCACGATCACCGACACCACCACCTGGCCACTCAGCGAGGTCAGTCACCGGGCCGGGACCAGCACACTGATCACTGCGCCCAAGGTGACGCCCAACAGCAGAAAGGGCAGTGACTGCAGGGTGATGGAGACGAGCGCGGTGACCCAGGCCCGGGCGGCCGGATGGCTCTGACCCCAGTCCGCTAGCCAGAAACGGCCCAGCGCCAGGGCGACGACACCGGCGATGATCATCAGGCCGACGAACCGGCAGGTTCTGGGTAGCGGCGCTCTACCGCTGTGGCCGCGGTCTGTACGGCGGAGGACTGCTCAAGGGGCAGGGATTTCATGCTGGCAGGCGGGCGACCAGCTGATCGTGCGCCCGGCTCGTGTCGGGACGAAGGGCCTCCCATGCGTTGTCAGTGAGATCCCTGTGCCGGCTCTTCCAGGACGTGGGCGAGCGCGTCGGTCACGACATGGGTGACGTGGGTATTGGTGATGGCATACGTCACCTCTTTGCCGTGGCGAACCGCACTGACCAGCCCGCCCTGGCGCAGCGAGCGCAGAGGCTGGGAGACCAGGGGCTGGGACATCTGGGTCTGCTCAGCCAATTCACCGACGGTGCAGGGTCGGGCCCCGATCAGACGCAGAAGCCACAGCCGGGACTCGTTGCCCAGGATCTTGAACAGCTGAGCAGCCTCGGCCAGCCCCGGTTCCGCCTGCACCGCAGTCACTCCATCGTCCATATAAGCAGTTTGCAATGTGTCGAACTGTACCGCCGAGGGGCGAGGTGGGGCGATGCCGGTGAGCGAATGAGAATCATTCCCGATAAGTTACTGTGTAGTCGAGAGCTCGTGCCCACCGTGACGGGACTGCCCAGTCGTACGGAGATGTCTGTGATGCCCAGCCAGTCAGGCCCGGTCGCCGATGCGTATGCGCCCACCGCAGCCGCCTACGACCTGGTCAACGCTGCTGCCAGGGTGGCTCAGCGGAGGGCCGTGCAGGCCTGGCTGCCGCACTTACGGCCTCAGGCGGGCCCGGTCCTGGACATCGGTGCGGGCTCGGGTCTGATTCTGGCGGATTCTCGAGCGGGTGCCTGAGGCCGAGGTGCTGGCGCTGGAGCCCAGTCAGGCAATGCGTTCGCTGGCCCTGGCCCGGGTGGCGGCCCACCCGCACTGGCACGCACGAGTCACCGTGCGGCCAGAAGACTTCTTCTCCGCGACCCTGCCAGCGCGGATCGGGGGTGCGGCGATGCTGGGAACGCTGAGGCATTTCGACCCGGGCGAGCGAGCAGCGTTGTTGGCCGAACTTGCATCCAGGCTGCCCGTGGGCGGGTCGGTGCTGCTGGATCTGCAGGCTCCCCAACACCCGCAGCGCGTCGAGCCGTTCGAGTTCACCGCAGCCGTGGTCGGGCAGCTGACCTACCGGTGCATCGGGGAGGCATGGCCCGTGCAGGGCGAGCTGATGCGCTGGCGGATGAGCTACCTGGTCCTGGACGGCGAGCGAGTGCTGGAGGAGAACACCGCCGAGCACCTCTACCAGCACCCGGATCCACGAGACCTCGCCGATGAGGCCAGGCAGGCGGGCCTGTCGATGGAACGCCTGGGAGAAAGCGAGTTCTGGATGCTGGAGAAGCTGTAGAAGGGGAAGAGGACCATGCGGGTCGTCGTGGATGAGAACAGGTGCATCGGCGCCGGGCAGTGTGTGCGGTGGGCGCCCGGGCACTTCGAGCAGGACGAGGAGACGGGCCTGGTGCGGCCGGTGACCGAGGTGGTCGATGCCGGTGGCGGGGGAGTTGACGGCGCAGTGAAGGCATGTCCTTCGGGAGCTATTCGTTTTCAGTCGTGAAACTGTGGGGA
This sequence comes from Kineosporia sp. NBRC 101731, assembly GCF_030269305.1. Classification (NCBI taxonomy): domain Bacteria; kingdom Bacillati; phylum Actinomycetota; class Actinomycetes; order Kineosporiales; family Kineosporiaceae; genus Kineosporia; species Kineosporia sp. NBRC 101731. The sequence goes on along the minus strand of NZ_BSTC01000012.1, from coordinate 230,761 downwards.
TGAGGGCCGGTGCACAGTCGCCGGCCCTCATCCTCATTTACAGAGCGCCCTCGTCCATGTCGGCGCGTGCCGCGTCGACATGCTGGGCCAACGCCGCCAGGGTCGGGGTGACGAACAGGTCCCGCGCCGAGATCGGGACCCGGAAACGGTCCCGGACCGCAGCCACCAGCCGCAGAGCAGCCAGACTGTCACCGCCGGCGGCGAAGAAACCCAGATCCGGATCAACCTGAAGGTTTCCGGTCGCCTCGGCCCAGAGTGGACTCAGGGCGGTCTCGGTCTCCAGCAGGGCACGGCCGGTCGTGCCCTGTTCGTTGTCGGTTGTTTCAGCCGCGGCCAGGAGCGCGCCTCGGTCGACCTTCCCGTTGGCCGTCAGCGGCAGCTGGTGCACGAAACTGATGCGTGAGGGGACGGCATGGGCCGGCAGTACGGCCTGCAGAGCCCTGCGGACCGCCTGTGCATCGCCTTCGGCGGATTCCAGGACGGCGTGCAACGTGCGTCGATTGCGCGGCCCCGGGGCTACGACGACCGCGCGGGCCACACTGGGCAGGTTCTCCAGCGCGGCCTCCACCTCGCCCAGTTCCAGCCGGTGTCCGTTGATCTTGACCTGGTGGTCGGTGCGGCCGAGGAACTCCAGCGTCCCGTCCGCCCAGAACCGACCCAGGTCCCCGGTGCGATACCAACGCTCACCGTCTACGTCCACAAATCGCTGTGCCGTGCGCGACGGATCACCGAGATAACCTCGAGCCACCCCTCGCCCTCCGATCCAGAGCTCGCCCGCAACGCCGTCCGGGGCATCCCGCCCGCCTGGGTCCACCACCCGGTAACGCTGGCCCGACAAGGCGAATCCGTAGGGGATGGACGTCCAGTGCTGTGGCACCTGGGCCACGTCATAGGCGTTGGACCAGATGGCGGCCTCGGTCGCGCCGCCCAGGGCCACCAGATGTCCCTTGCCGCCGGTGGCCTGGCTCAAACGGGCCGACAGGTCCAGGCCCACCCAGTCTCCGGAGACCAGGGCCAGGCGCAAGGACGACGGCAGGCCCTCGGTGCCTGCTTCGGACAGAACAAGGTCCAGCAGCGCGGGGACGGTGTTCCAGAGGGTGACCCGGTGCGTGCGGACCTGCTGGAGCCAGTGGGCCGGGTCACGGCGTTCCTGCTCGCCGGGCAGGACCAGCGTGCCGCCGGCGCCCAGCACGCCGAAGATGTCGAACACCGACAGGTCGAACTCCAGGGCGGACAACCCCAGAACACGGTCTTCGGGGGTGACTTGGTAGCGGGTGGCGATGTCCCGGCAGGTGTTCGCGGCCGCGTCGTGGGTGATCTGCACGCCCTTGGGCTCACCGGTGGAACCGGACGTGAAGATCACGTACGCCAGATCGTCCGGTGCCGCCTGCACAGCTGGCCTGCTCAGGGCGGAGGACAGGTGGACCGGATTCAGCCGGATCGTGCGGTCAGGCACCCCCTCCTCGGTGTCTGTGATCACGTAAGGCGTTCGGGAAAGGAGTTGTTCGCGGCGTACGGCGGGCGCGGACCGGCTGACCGGGACGTAGGCGGCCCCCGCCGCGATGACACCCAGCGCAGCGATCACCTGGGAACGGCCCTTGGGCAGGCTTACGGCCACCAGGTCGCCGGGCTGCACGCCCGCCTGGTCCAGAAGTCCGGCCCAGCGCTCGATACCGTGCTGAAGTTCACTGAAGGACGTGGTGGGGGCGTTCGGTTCGTCGGCGGCCACCAGCGCCGGGTCGTTGGGGCGGACAGCGGCCTGGTGCAGGATGGGCGTCAGCAGAGTGGCCGGTGGGCCGCCGTCGCCGGTGGCCGAAACACGCTTGCGCACTTGACGTTGGCGAGGGGGCAGCAGGTCGGGCAGAGCGGCGTCCCAGTCGTTGTCGGCCAGCCAGGTCAGCAGCTGCAGGTAGGCCTGGAACATGTCATCCAGGGTTTCCTGGGACAGCAGGCCCTGGGCGGAGTCCCATGTCACCTGCAGCCCACCTCGGGCCGGCAGTACCTGGTTGTCCAGACACACCTGCGGCGACTGCGAGAGACCCCAGACCGGCTGAGGGAAGCCGGGGGAGCGGTCCATCGTCACCTGTTCGCCCACACCCACGGCACTGGTGAAGACCACCGGAACGGGCTGCCCTTCGCCGCTGGCGGTGGCCAGCCGTCGCAGCAGCCAGGAGGCCGGCACGTCGCTGTGGTCGAGGTCTTCTCCGGTGCGGCGGTGAACCGCGCGCACCGCCTCGGTGAACGTGGTCATCGCCGCACGCTCGTAACCGGCCGGGGCCAGGGACGTGAAGTCTCCGACAGCGAGGTCGATCTGCGGATGAACCGGACGACGCTCGAAACGGGTCAGCGTGACGGTCACACCACTGCTCCCGCTCCAATGGGCCAGGACTTCACCGTAGGCGGCGAACAGGACCGAGGGCACCGTGACTCGTATGGTTCGGGCCCGCTCTTGCAGTGCCTGCCAGGTATCGGGCGCCAGCAGGTGCTGGCGGCGCTCGAACGTGGGCGCGGAGATTTCGGCCGGAGTGGCGATCAGCGGCAGAGCCGGTGCGGGCGGCAGGTGCGCCAGCCGGTTCTCCCAGTGCTGGACATGCTCCGGGTTGGGGTCATGACCGTGGTGCGCCAGGACGTAGTCCCGAAAGGAAGGCCCCACCGGGGGCAGTTCCGTCTCAGGGTTGGTATAGAGCAGGTCCAGTTCGGTCAGGACGCGCATGATCGACAGGGCGTCGAGCACGATGTAGTCGTAACCGATGCCCATCCGGGTGCGGACCCGACCATCCTGCCGGTACCGGACCACGCCGATCTCCACCAGAGGGCCCTCGGCGAGATCGACGACGCGGTGGGACATCGTGGCCCGCAGGTGCTCCAGTGCGGGGGTCGGGTCGGTCCCGGCCGGAACGTCATGAACGGCGATCTTCACCTCGGCCGGGTACTCGGGGATGACTTGGTGCCCGCCGCGGATCACGGCGCGCAGCATGTCGTGACGCGCCCAAACGGTGTCCCAGGCGCTCTGCAGCCGCTCCAGATCGACATCGACGCCGTCGAACTCGTTGTACTGCCAGGTGCCCACGCCTCCCAACGGGAGCTCGGGGTTGCGTCCAATGAGGTAGGCGCGTTGGACGTCGGTGAGCGGGAAGGGGGCGTGGCGCTGTGCGGGGGCGCTGGTGAGCAACTCCGGAGGCTGAGCGGTAGCGGCGCTGCCCAGGCTCAGACCGGCGCACAAACCGGCGAGCGTGGGATGGGCGAAGACGGCGCCGAGGGTGGCGCCGCGCACGCCGGCTTGGTTGAGCGCGACGAGCAGGCGGGTGGCCAGCAGGGAGTCGCCTCCCAGGGCGAAGAAGTCGTCTTCGCGGGAGACCTGCGCAACGCCCAAGAGCTTCTGCCAGGTAACGGCGACCGCCTGCTCAACCGCTGTGCGTGGTGGCTCGCCGTCGGAAGCATGAGAAGTGTTGCCGGGAGGGGCTTTCAGCAGGCGGTTCCGGACGGCGGTGCGGTCGATCTTTCCGTTGCCGGTCAGCGGGATGGACGCTGCGGCCACGAACCAGGAGCAGCGCATGTGGGCAGGCAACTGATCGGTGAGCCAAGCAGCCAGATCGGGAAGGTGCTCGTCCGGCTCGCGAAGCACCACCAACCCGGCTAGCTGGACCCCAGCCCCGGTACCGACTGTCTGGACGGCCTGAACGCAGGCGTCCTGCACCCGCGGATGGGCCGTAAGCGCGGCCTCGATCTCACCCAGCTCGATCCGGTGCCCACTGATCTTCACCTGGTGATCGGCCCGGCCCGCGAACTCCAGACCGCCGCCGGGCCGGACCACGGCCAAGTCGCCGGTCCGGTACCACCGGCGCAGCCCGTCCTGAACGAAGCGTTCGGCCGTGCGGCCGAGGTCGCCCCGGTACCCACGGGCCAGCCCCGCGCCGCCCATCCACAACTCGCCGACCACGTCATCGGGCCGGTCTCTCCCGTCCCCGTCCACCACCCGGCAGGCCATCCCGTCCAACGGCAGGCCCCAGGGGAGGCTGGGATCGGCAGGGTCGACGGCATCGCCGGCTCGCACCTCGAAGACGGTGGAGTGGATGGCCGCCTCCGTCATACCACCCAGAGCGGCGAAGCGCGCCTGTGGGGCCAGCGCGTGTAAGCGGCCGGGCAGGTCACCGCTCACGCGATCTCCACCGAGTAGGACACTGCGCAGCGGCAATCCCGGCTTCGCGGTGGCCTCGGCGGTGCGCAGCAACAGGTCGAAGATGGGGGGCACGGTGTTCCAGACCGTCACCCCGTGGCGCAGCACCGCTGCGTGCCAGGCGAGGGGGTCGGCCCGGTGCTCCTGCGGCACGACTACCAGGGTGCCACCGGCCGACAGAATTCCGAACACGTCGTACACCGACAGGTCGAACTCCAGGGCCGAAACCGTCAGCACACGGTCGTCCGGGCCGATGCCGAAGCGCTCGTTGAGGGCGTCGATCGTGTTGGCGGCCGCGGCGTGCGAGATCTCCACGCCCTTGGGTTCCCCGGTGGAGCCGGAGGTGAACAGGACGTACGCAATGTCCTCCGGGCGCGGGTCAGGCAGACCCACCGGCTGCCCGGCGTGCGCCTGCGCGAAGACCAGCAGCCCCTGTGCACCGGCCCCTTCGACGGCTGCCTGGTGCTCCAGGTCGGTCAGTGCCAGCTTGGCTCCGGAAGCCTGGTGGATCCGGTGACGCCGGGCGGCGGGCTGATCAATACCCACCGGCACGTAGGTGCACCCGGCCAGCAGCACACCGATGGCAGCGACCACCTGCTCAGGCCCCTTGGGGAGAGTGATGACGACGCTGTCGCCGGGAGCGGCCCCGGCCTGAAGGAGCACGTGAGCAGTGTTCCGGGCCAAGTCGAACAGCCCGGTATAACTGAGCACCTGCTGGCCGAACACGACTGCGGGCCAATGCGGATCGCGTCGGACCTGCTCCAGGAATCCGGCCTGCAGCAGGCGCGGCGGGTGACGGCGGTCGGTCGCGTCCAGTTCTCTCCGGGCCTGCACCTGTACCTGCGGCAGCGCGGGCCTGCCCGGCCGCTGCCAGGCGCCGGGATCTTCGGCCAGCGCCGTCACCAGATTCCGGTAGGCGTCGAAGGCCGCCCGTGCCGCAGGTTCACGCAGGACGTCAAGGCGCACGTCCCAGTTCAGCAGCAGCCCACCCTCATGCTCGGTGACCTGTGCGTCCAGCCACACCTGAGGACCCTGCGAGACCGTCCACACCGGAGAGCCGAAACACTCCCGCACGCCAGGGCCGTAAATCTCACCCATGCCCACCGCGCTGGTGTAGACCACCGGCGCCAATACCGTGCCACCGCGTATCCGGGCCAGGTCCCGCAAGACCTCCACACCGCCGTAACTGCCGTGGGCAATGGCGGCATGCAGATCGACCCGCACCCGCGAGGCCCGCTCGGCGAAATTGACCCGTCCCGAGACATCCACCGGTAGCAGCACGGAGGAGGAGAAGTCACCCAGCAGGCTCTCCACGTCGGGCACGATCGGCCGCCGGTTGAACAGCGGAAGGTTCAGCAGGAACTGTGGCTGCTCGCACCAGGCGCCGATGCTTTCGGCGAAAGCCGTGGCCAGAGTGGCGGCCACGGTGACGCCGTGGGCGGCGGCAGCCCGACCCAGTGCCGCGGTGGTGGACGGTGAGGCCCAGTGATGCAGACGAGCACTGCGGGCCGCTTTTCCAGGGGCGCCGGCATCAGGCAGCAATGGAAGCTGCGGAGCTGCGGGCAGATCGGCAGCTCGTTCGGACCACCAGAGGCGGTCCGTTCCCCGTCGCTCGTCCTCCGGCGCCAAAAGGTAAGATCGATAGCTTGATTCCGGTTCGGGTTCATTCCAGCCGGGGTCGGCGTAGGCGCGCGCCAGGTCGGCCACCAGCACCCGCAGGCTCAGGGCGTCGGCGGCGATCATGTCCAGATCGATGTGCAACCGGGTGGCGCCGTGAGGCAGCAGACTCAGCTGCAGGTCCAGAACCTGCCCGCTGTCCACATCCATCCGCCGATGGGTCAGGTGCTCACGGGCCTGCTCCAGTGTGAGCCGCAGCTGGTGCGGTTGCTGGGCCCGCAGATCGTGCACGGTGATGTCGGCCTGATCGGCGGTCGCGTCCGGGGCGGTCCACTGCCGGCCCTCCGGGGTGATGCGCAGCCGCAACATGGCGTGGCGGGAGACGATACGCCGTAGTGCACCACGCAGCCGGTCCGGATCCACTCCATGGCCGTCCAGCTCGACGTAGAAGTGTGCGGCCACTCCACCGAATGGCTGTCCGTCCTGGCGGCCGACCCAGTAGGCGTGTTGCAACGTGGCCAGTTCTACCGGTGTTTCGTCGCTCGGTGCGGGCGCGGACAGGGCCTGCGTCAACGTGGAGGCAGCATCCAGGGCTCGACGCCAGCCGGCCGGGGTCGGGTCCTCGACCAGTTCGGCGAAACCGACGTCCAGGCCGGCCTTGCGCCATTGCCCGGTGAGCCGGATCACGGTGAGCGAGTCCAGTCCGAGCTCGAACAGGTCACTCTCCTCGTCCAGTCCGGCCAGTTCGGCCAAGCCGAGGCCGAGCGCACGGGCCAGGTCGAGGAGCGGGTCGGGCAGGGGGGTCACGGGTTTCCCTTCGGTTCTCATCGGCTCAGCAGTGCCCGCAGCGCCTGTTTGTCGACCTTGCCGACAGGCGTCAGAGGAAGGTGCTCAAGGCTGTGGACCTGTTGCGGCGCCTTGAAGGCGGCCAGTCCGCGCTGTCGTAGGTGGATGGCCACCGCCCGGGCGGTGGGGGCCGGCCCGTCATGCACCAGCACCGCCACCGCGGCTTCTCCCCAGTCCGGATCGGATATCGCAACGATTGCCGCGGCTCTCACCCCGGGCAGGTCCAGCAGATGCTCCTCGACCTCGGCCGCGGCGTACTTCTCACCACCCCGGTTGATCTGGTCCTTCACCCGCCCGACGACGACGAGATGGCCGGAGGGCAAGCGGCGCACCTCATCACCGGTGCGGTAGAAACCGTCGCTGGTGAAAGAGAAATCAGTGCCGGGCGCGTTGTAGTAGGCGCGCAGGGTGTAGGGACCACGCACCAAGAGTTCTCCGACGGCAGCCGGTTCGATGGTTCCGGGCCGCACGATCAGAAGTTCGTCGTCCTCACAGCCCGGTCGGCCTTGGGTGGTGGCGATCAGCTTCGGATCGTCGTCCAGTCCCGTGTAACAGATCAGCCCCTCGGCCATGCCGTACACCTGCTGCACGATGACCCCCAAGGCCGGCCCCAACGTCCGGGCCAGTTCGTCCGGCAGTCGCGCCCCACCCACCTGAACCACTCGCAGGCTTTCCAGCGCTTGCGGCCGGCCGGCGGCTTCGTCCAGCCAATGGGGGACGAGGGCGGGCGTCAGTGCTGTGTGAGTTACCTTCTCGCTGGCGATCAGGTCAAAAGCGGTGGCCGGGCTGGGGTCCGGGGCCAGCACGACAGTGCCGCCGACCGACAAGGTTCCCAGCACTCCCGGGCAGGCCAGGGTGAAGTTGAAGCCCACCGGGAGAACGGCCAGATAGACCGAACGGGAGTCCAGCCCGGCGGCGCGAACGCCGAGGCGGGCATTGAGGTCGTAGTCGGTGTGGCTGCGGGGGATGAGCTTGGGGCGCCCCGTTGTGCCGCCGGAGATGAGTAGGAGAGCAAGGTCACCCGGTGCGGGGCCGTCCGGATCGTCGGGGTCGGCGTCGGTCACGGGAAGCAGACGCGCGCTTGCCGGTTTTCCAAGGTGCCCTTCAGCAGAAGAATTGGCGCTGCCGGGCGCTGACCCGGTCAGCTCTGCGAACCCGAACCGGTGCTCTTGCCCGGGGTCGCCCACCACCACGACCTGCGGCATCGGCAATCCCTTGGCCTCCACTTCGGTGCATACCTCGTCGGCCATCGTGCGTAGGTCGAACCGCCCTTGGCGGTCGGCCACCACCAGGGCAACTGCCTGCGAAGTGACTGCCAAATGGGTCATCTCGTCACGCCGATGAGCTGGCATGGCGTGCACCGGCACGGCGCCCAATCGCTGCAGCCCGAACCAGACCTCGAGGAACTCGACCCGGTTGGGCAACTGCACCACGACCCGGTCGCCCCTCTTCGTGCCGAGCCGGGCAAAGCCCGCAGCGACCCGGTCGGCGGCCTGGTCGAGGTCCCGGTAGGTCAGCCTTCGATCCGGGTCCACCACGGCCACGGCGTCGGGCCGAAGCCGGGCCCAGCGTCTCAGGAGACCACCGAAAGTAACTCTTTGCCAATGTTTTACATAGGGCGACTCGGATGTCAAGGCGACATCTGCGACCGCGTTCACTTTCGGTCCCCTCTGGCGCGATCGTGCTCGTCTGTGCTTGCATGAGGTTGCCTGAATGTGAAAATCATTCTCAATTAGTAGACAGTCCGAGGCGCCCGGCGCAACCCCCGGCCGAGGCGGACGCGGTGCGAAAGGACGAACATCTCCGTGGAGCTTGACGATCTTCTGCGAAGCCTTGAGAAGGCCGGGGTGCGACTGTGGACAGACAGCGGTGAACTGCGCTTTCGCGCCCCCCGAGGGGTCTTTGGGCAGGACCTTCGTGACCAGGTGAAGGCGCAGCGAGAAGCTCTTGTCCAGCACCTGGGCCAGGGCGCCGCCTCCGACGGGTTGCCCCAGGCGCTGCCGGACCCGCAGGCGGCACACCAGCCGTTCCCTCTCACCGAGGTGCAGACCGCCTATCTCACCGGGCGTAGCAGCGCCTACGAGTACGGCGGTGTCGCCTGCCACGCATATGTCGAGGTCACGTACCCCGACCTGGAGCCGGAGACGGTGCGGCAGGCTTGGACGACATTGGTCCACCGTCACGGCGCGTTGCGAACACTGGTGCATCCGGACGGAACTCAGCACGTGCTGGAGCACGTCCCCGATCTGCCGGTGGGCTACGAGGATGTTCGGGGCCAGGCCGTGGTGGCCTTCGAGCAGGCGCTGATCCGCACCCGGGAGCGCCTGGAGAACCGCGATGCCCCGCCCGACCGCTGGCCCCTGATCGATCTGCACGTCACTCGCTCCGACCAGGGCGCGGTGCTGCACCTGGGCATCGAGTTGCTGGCCGCCGACTACGCCGGTGTCCAGCAGTTGCTGGCCGAGTCGGACGCACTGCTGAGCGATCCGCAGGCGCCTTCGGCGCAGGCCGTGGACATCACCTTCCGCGATTACCTCACCGCCCGCCGGGCCATCAGCGAGACCGCCGCCTACCAGCGCGATCGGGCCTACTGGCGCAAGCGCGCCGAGACCCTGCCCGGGCCACCTGAACTGCCCTTGAACACGGCGAAATCGGCATCGACGGGCAAGGTCGTCAGTTTCGTCCGCCACGAGCGGGCACTGTCAGCCGAAACCGTCGGCAGGCTGGAGCGACAGGCCCGCCAGCGTGACCTCAGTGTTTCCTCGGTGCTGCTGGCGGCGTATGCGCAGACCATTGCCCGATGGAGCCGTAACCGTGCCTTCACGCTCACCGTGCCCACCTTCGGGCGCTTGCCCCTGCACCCGGACGTGGAGCGTCTGGTGGGCGACTTCACCACCATCGAGCTCCTCGAGGTCGACCTCACCCGGCCGCGCACGTTCACCGAACAGGCTCGTCGTCTGGCCGCCCGTCTGATGGAGGACCTCGACCACGCCCTCTTCCCCGGAACCGAGGTCGCGGCTGAGGTGGCTCGGCTGAGCGGTCAGAGGCCCTTGCTTCCGGTGGTGTTCACCAGCACTCTGGATCTTCCGGCCAGTTCGGTTCCGGTCCCCGGGCAGGCCGGTGCCGTGTCCTACGTCTCCACCCGCACCCCCCAGGTCTGGATCGACTGCCAAAGTGTGCGGCGCGAAGATGCTCTCGTCCTGTCCTGGGACGTGCGTGAGGGAGTCCTGGCCGACGGCGTGGCCCACGACGCCTTCGGGGCCTTCGCCGATCTGGTGACCAGCCTGGCGCAGGAGGATTCGGCCTGGGAGCAGCATCTCCCGGGCCTACCGGCGTCGCAGACGGCTCGCCGGACCCAGGCCAACGCCACCAAGGCGCCGCTGCCGCAGGGCCTCCTGCAGGACGGGTTCCTCGCTCAGGCTGATCGTACCCCCGACGCCACCGCGATCGACGGTCCCGGCGGCGCCCTCACGTATACCCAATTGAGGACGCGGGCCCGCGCGGTCGCTGCCGTCCTCACCGAAGTGGCGGCCGGCGAACCGGTCGCGGTCTACCTGGACAAGAGTCCCGACCAGGTCGTCGGGGTCCTGGGCGTCCTGCTGGCCGGTGCCGCCTACCTGCCGATTGAGACCAGCCAGCCGGCGGCCCGGCGGGCCGTCGTTCTGGACAGCGCCGCGGTTTCCATCATCGTGACCTCTTCGGCGCTGGCCGCTCACGCCGATCCCGGCGGCACCCGCCGTATCGTGGTGGTGGACGAAGTGGACGCCGGTGAACCGGCTCCGCTCAAGGTGGGTCCGCTTGACCTGGCGTACGTCATCTACACCTCCGGTTCCACCGGCGTGCCCAAGGGTGTGATGATCAGCCATCAGGCCGCGCTGAACACGCTGCATGACGTGGCTGACCGCATCCACCTGGGCCCGCAGGACGCCGTTCTGGGCCTGGCCGGACTGGGATTCGACCTGTCGGTGTTCGACGTCTTCGCCACCCTTGCCCGGGGCGCCACCCTGGTCCTGCCCGAACCGCAGCGCCGGGGTGACCCCTCGCACTGGGCCGAACTAGCTGATACGTATGGTGTTTCGGTTTGGAACTCGGTGCCCGGCCAGTTGCAGATGCTGACCGACTACCTGCGCACCGATCCGCAGTGTGCCCCGGCCGGGCTGCGGGTGGCGCTGCTGAGCGGTGACTGGATCCCCGTCACCCTGCCCGACGCGACCCGCGCGCTCATGCCCGGCCTGCAGGTGATCAGCATGGGCGGCGCGACCGAGGCTGCCGTCTGGTCGATCTGGCACGCCATCGATCAGGTCGATCCCGAGCGGCCGAGCATCCCGTACGGAAAGCCGCTGGCCAACCAGACCTTCCATGTGCTGAATACCGACCTGGAGCCGGTGCCGGACTGGTGCCCGGGCGAATTGTTCATCGGTGGCGTCGGGGTGGCCCTGGGATACCTGGGCGATGCCGAGAAGACGGCTGAGCGATTCATCACTCACCCGGTCACCGGTGAACGGCTCTATCGCACCGGCGATCTGGGCCGCTACCGCCCTGACGGCGAGATCGAGTTCCTGGGTCGCGAGGACAACCAGGTCAAGATCCGCGGTTACCGCATCGAACTGGCCGAGGTCGAGGCCGCGATGCTGGCCAACCCCGCGGTCGGGGCCGCTGCCGCAGTCGTGGACACCGAGCCCTCGGGAGCCCGCACCATCGTGGGCGTCGTCGAGCCCGCGATCCTGGAGACCACGGCGGCGGACCCGTGGCTGGAGGAGTCGCAGAACACCCTCGAGAACGCCCGTTTCGCCTCGCAGGTTGCCCAAAAGGGTTTTGATGAGCAGGCCTTCGCCGCTTTCCGCGCCGCCCTGGCCGATGCTGCCATCACCGCCATGACGGCGTTGCTGGCCGAACGGACGGCGGTCGCCGCCGCAGGAAGCACGGCCGAGGAGATCTGCTCGGCACTGGGAGCCTCGGTGGCGTCGGCGCCGGTAGTGCGCCGCTGGCTGCCTGCGTTGCACCACGCAGGCATCCTCGGGCGCGACCCGAACGGCACCTGGCACCAGTCGGCCGGCATCGCGCCGGCTAGCTCCTCCGTACCAGAGGCGCTTTCACGCCTTCAGCAGGCCGCTTCCGAGCAGGGCGCCGACCTGGCCCGGATCGTCACCCTATGCATCGAGAACCTGGGTGGTCTGGTCGACGGTTCCACCGACGTCCGTGAGCTGCTCTTCCCCGGGGCCAACCCCGACCTGATGCTGGGCGCCTACCGCGACAATCTGGCGGTGGCCCACCTGCACGAGGCCCTGGGCGCTGCGGTGAACGAGGTGGCCCTTCGCCGCTCCGGCACCCTGCGGGTGCTGGAGGTCGGCGGGGGTGTCGCCGGCACCACGACCAAGCTGGTTCCCGCGCTGGCGGCCAGTCGCCCCGACTACTTGTTCACCGACCCGGCCGCCTTCTTCGTCGCCGAGAGCGCCGACCGCTTCCCCGAGCACCCCTGGCTCCGCACCGCCCGCCTGGACCTGCGCGAAAACCCGGCAGCCCAGGGTGTTGCGGCCAACAGCGTGGACGTCGTGGTGGCCGGTAACCACCTGCACGCCCTGCCCGACGTGGACGCCGCACTGCGTAACATCCACACGATCCTGGCCCCGGGCGGCTGGATCGCCGTGATTGAGCAGACCCACGACGAGGATCCGGCGCTGCTTGTTTCCACCGAGTTCCTGGAGGCCGCGGCCGGACCGGTGCACGACGTACGGGCCATCGACGGACGCGCGTTCCTGAGCGCAGAGCAGTGGCACCAGGCTCTGCGGGGCGCCGGGTTCTTCGTGCGGGGCGACCTGCCGGGCCAGGACGAACCGTTGTCCGCCACCGGGCAGCGGCTCATCCTGGCTCAGGCCAAGACCAATCGGGCCGTGGCCGAACCGCAGGAACTCAGCCGCCGGGTGTCGGAACTGCTGCCCGCCTACATGGTGCCCGGCCGCTGGGTCGTGATCGATCAGATGCCGCTGACCCGCAACGGCAAGGTCGACCGCACGTCGCTGGCAGCGACGGTCGCATTGACCTCGGGCGCGGCCGTTCAGGCCAGCGCCGGAGGCAGTCCTCAGGGAGCGCTGGAAGAGCAACTGGCCCAGCTGTGGGCCGAACTGCTGGGAGTGGAGAAGGTCGGGCGCGAAGACGACTTCTTCGCCCTGGGTGGAGATTCGCTGCTGGTCGCCCGCTTGGTGGCCCTGCTGCGCGAGCGGGTGCCAGGAGTCGTCACCGCCGAATGGGAAGTAGTGCTGCGCGAAATGCTGCGCCGCCCGACGGTGGCCGCGCTGGCCGCCTACCTGCGCGGGCTCTCGGGAGGCACCACCGCTGTCGAGGAGACGCAGGCCAAGCGGACCAACGCGGTGGTCCCGCTGCACGGCGACCCGGGTGGAGACGGCCCGCTGACGGTGCTGGTGCACGCCGGCACCGGAACGGTCATGCCCTACCGGGCGCTGATCACCGAGATCCGCCGACGCTCGGCCGGGACCGGACACGTGGTCGGTGTCGAGGTCCCGCACCTGCCGGACTTCCTGCAGGCCGATCCGGAAGGGCTGATCGAGCAGGTCTCGGCCCGCTATGTCAGGGAACTGCTACCTCTGGCGCAGACGCCGAAGCGCCCGGTGCACGTGGTCGGCTACTGCCTGGGTGGTCTGATCGCCACCGAGATCGCCCGCGGACTGTCCGAGGCTGGGGTGGACGTGGCTACGTTCACCGCGATCAGCAGTCACAGCCCTCGTTTCCGCCTGGACGACGAACTGCTGAGTGAGTACTCCTTCGCGATCATGATGGGCATCGACCCGCAGGCTCTGGGCTTTCCGGCCGACGAACTACGGGTGGCCGCCGCGGCGGACGCCGCCCTGCAGGCGGGTGGCGGCGTGATCGAGAGCGGGGCGTTCACCCGCCTGGGGGAGGACTTCGCCGACGTCCGTGAGCGGTTCACGCAACTGGCCGCCCTGCCCCGGGCCCGCCGGGTGGAGCGGCTGTGCGAGCTAGTCCCGGCCACCGCCGGGATGTACGAGCCCGAGCACATGGACCGGCTGCGGGAAACATTCCGGCAGAGCGTTTTTGCGATTACCCGCTACCAACCCGAGCCCTACGCCGGGGACATCACGTTCCTGCGGCACAGCGGCGCCTACCCCTTCCCGGGGAGCCGCGACGCGGTGACTCAGCACTGGTCGCAGTTGTGTCTGGGCGACCTTGACATCGTGGATGTGCCGGGGGACCACTTCACCTGCATCGACGTGGAACATGCCGCCGGACTGCTGGACACCCTGGTGGACATCACCGATGGGGCGGTGCTGCGATGAGCCCGATCGGAGTGCTGGGCGCCTCGGGTGCGGTGGGCGCGGCCGCAATCTCCGCGCTGCAGCAGCTCGGCCTGGGGCCGCTACGGCTGGGAGCGCGCCACCTCGAGCGTCTGCGTGCTGTGAAGGCCAACTCGGCTGAGCTGGTAGCCGTCGATGTGACGGACGCGGCCGCGGTGCGGGCGTTCGTGCGCGGCTGTGCCGTGGTCCTGGACTGCACCGGACCCAGCTACGAGCTGGGCGAGGCGGTACCGGTGGCCGCGCTGGCCGAGAAGGTGCCGTGTGTGCTGGTGACCGGGGAGCAGCCGGTCTACGAAGCCCTCACCGCCCTGGGCGATGCCGCGAGCCCGGTCGTGTTGTCGGCGGGCACGATGCCCGGGCTCTCCGGGCTCCTGCCACGGCTTCTGGTTCAGCGAGAGCACGACAGCCATGGACGTGCGGCGGCGCCGGCGCGCGTTGTTGTGGCCCCGAACGGGACCGCTGCGGCTCACGCCCTCGGGCCGGGCGAGAGCCCTTGGGGGTTTGGGCCGGATGGGAGGCCTGCGGCCGTTGGGCCCGCCGGGAGCCACGCAGGAGGGGGAGCGAGCCTGGTCGTCCATACCGGCGGCCTGGAGCGGGCCACCCGCACCGTCGCCGCCGATCTGGTGTTGTCCCTGGGAGTCTCCGCCGGTGCCGCCAACCTCTTCGGTGAGGCTGGGGCAGCCTGGCACGAGGGGGCCAAACGATCGCGAGCTCTGGCCCCGGCCGACGACGTGGAGGTCGCCGGCTTCCCCGGCGCCGTCAGCGCGCAGCCCTTCTTGAGCCTGGAGTCCGAACGGGTCGCCCGCGACCTGGGTCTGCACAGCCTGCGGGCGTGGCACGTGCACCCGGGTCCGGCCGTGCGTTCGGTACTGGCCACCCTGCCCGCCGCCCGACATGGGAACACCCCCATGGACGAACTCATCGCCCGCATCCTGCGAGCCGCAGACGTGGACCTGACCGGCCGGGCGCCCTACTACCGGATGGTCTTCACCCTTACTCAGCCCGACGGTGAGCAGACTTCAGCGCTGGTGACCAGCCCGGACAGTTACCGGCTCACCGCAGCGGTGGGGGCGTGCGCGGTGCAACAGATCCTGGATGGGCAGGTGCCATCCGGCGTGCAGTTCGCCGACCGCGCTCTCGATCCGGCCAAGGTCCTCAACGACCTGGGTACGGCCGATCCGCAGACCCGCATCGACCTGGTCGTGGGCGGCGCCGAGGATGAGGAAGGCGCACTGTGACGGCGCGGGTGGTCGTGGTCGGAGGGGGCTTCGGGCGAATTCACGCCCAGGCCGTCACCGCCAATCCCGATCGCTTCGAACTCGCCGGGGTGGCCGGGCAGGGCGGGGTCGCCTCCCGTGAGCTGGCCCTGGCCCACGGCGTCCGGTACTTCGATCTTTCCAAGGACCTGGACGACGTGGCGTCGGCGGCCGACATTGCCTGCGTGGCGGTGGGTTCGGCGATCTCCGGCGGTTCCGGAACCGAGCTGGCGCAGCAGCTCCTCGCCCTCGGAATGCACGTCCTGCAAGAGCATCCGCTGCATCCGGACGAGATTCTGGCCTGCGCGCGGACCGCCCGCAAGCATGGTGTGCAGCACCGGGTGAACCTGCACTACCGGCAGGTGCGGCCGGTGCAGGCCTTTATCGAGGCGGCCCAGCGACTCACCGCCCAGAGCCAACCGCTGTTCGTGGACGCAGCCGCTCCTGTTCACGTGCTACATCCGCTGATCGACGTGCTGGCCGCTGCCCTGGGCGGGGTGCGGCCCTGGAGATGGGACGAGGTGACAGGGGAGGGACCGCTGCACTCGATCACCGGCACCATCGCCGGGGTGCCGATCACCTTGAGGGTGCAGAACCAGCTCGACCCTCTGGACCGTGACAATCACGCACTGCTCTGGCACCGCATCGCGCTGGGAACCTCTGCGGGCGTGCTTACCCTCGCCGACACCCACGGCCCCGTGCTGTGGAGCCCGCGCTGGCACGCCGACCGGGACCAGCATGACCGGCTCGTCCTGCAGGGCAGAGGTGCCGAAGGGCTGGAGCAGCCCAGCACCACCGTGCTGCCCGGCACCGAGCCGATGTCGATGACCGGGGCCATGGCGCAATGGTGGCCCGAAGCGGTGGCGTCGGCGCTCGATGCTGTGGTGCAGGCGGTCGCGACAGGCGCTGACCCGCTCAAGCAGGCGCAGCTGGATCTGAGCACCGCGCGGATCTGGAACGACCTGACCGGCCGGCTGGGCCCGGCGGAGAGGATCACCGCTTCGGCCCCGAGCGTCATTTCCGTTCGCGAGCTCACCGGCCAGAACGCCGGCCAAAGCGCCGATCGAACCAGCGACCGAAGCGTCGACGGAACCACCGACCGAGCCATTGACCGAGCCACCCACCGCGCTGCTGACCGAGCTGGTGACCGAGGCGCCGACCGAGCTAAGGGCGAAGCGGCCGACGAGTGGCCGCCTTCGGCCACGCCAGGCCCGTACTCGCTGGAGGCGGAGTTCTACGACCTGATCGCCGCTCAGCGCACCAACGCGGTCGAGGAGGTGGTGAAGGCTCTGGCCGGGTGCAGGGCCGGGGACGGACCGGTCGTGGAGATCGGCGCCGGGACCGGACTGCTCACCGTCGCCGTGGCCAAGGCGCTGCCCGAGCTGAAGATTGTTGCAGCGGAGCCCGATCCAATCATGCGTGCCGTGCTGACTTCCAAGGTGGTCCGCGATCCGGAGCTTCGTGACCGGGTGACGGTAACCGACGGGGCGGCCCCGGATCTGCAGCTGCCTGAGCGGATCGGTGCGGCTCTGGTCTGCGGTGTGGCCGGCCATCTCACCCCCGAGGCCCGGCGCGTGCTCTGGCAGCGGCTGTCCGAGCGGCTGACGCCCGGCGCCCCCCTGATCGTCGAACTCCTGGCCCTGACTCCCGACGCGCGTTTCGGGCCGCTGCAGCTGGGCCAGGCGCGCATCGGTGAGGACGACATCCAGTGGCGGCTCTCTGTCCTGCCGCACCCCGAGGGCAGCCAGATGACCAGCACCTGGGATGTTTCGAGGGCCGGGAAGGTCCACCGCTCAGCCGTCGCCCAGCACCTCTGGCGCTCGGTGACCCTGCAGGACGTGGCCTCGGAGTCGGGCCTTGGCCTCGAGGTCCGGATCGCTGGCGGAGCCGACGGCGCCGTCCCTCTGGGCGTCCTGCGCCTCAAGAACTGATCACTCCCACACCAGTACCGAGGAGCCATGACCACCACGCCCGAACCCACCACCGCCCCCGCTGCCGAAGAGAACGCTGCCCGCTGCCCGTTCTCCGGGGCGGACCTGAAAGATTTCCCGTTCGCCCGGGAGCAGCCCTTCGCGCCGCCGGCGCACTACCGCCAGATGCGCGAGGACGACCCGCTGCCGCAGGTACGCATTCCCACCGGCAAGACTCCGCACCTGGTGACTCGTTACGCCGATGTTCGGGCGGCCCTGGCCAACCCGGCGGTCAGCTCGGACATACGTATCCCTGCCTTCCCCGCGATGGGCGCCGGGGAGCAGGAGGCAGCCGCGAGGGCCCGCCCGTTCATCAGGACCGACCCGCCCGAGCACACCAAGATCCGCCGGATGCTGGTGGCCGAGTTCACCATGCGCCGCACCGAGGCTCTGCGCCCGAGGATCCGGGCCACGGCCGAACGCCAGCTGGACCGGATGCTGCAGACCGGCGCCCCCGCCGACCTGGTGCGCGACTACGCCAACGTGCTGTCCACCACCACCGTCCTGGAACTGTTCGGCGCCCCCGCCGAGGATGTGGAGTTCTTCCGCGACGTCACCCGCGTCTCGGGCGGTCGCGACAGCACCGCCGAGGAAGTGAACGCCGCGCTGGGACGGTTGTTCGGCGTCCTCAACGCCATGGTGAACGAGCGGATCGAAAAGCCCGGTGAGGATCTGCTCTCGGCGCTGGTGCAGCGGTACCTGATGCCCGAGCTCATCACCCGCCAGGAACTGCTGTCCACCGTCGGCATCACCATCGTCGCCGGCCGCGAGACCACCACCAGCATGATCACGCTGGGCGCCCTGTATCTGACCCGCAACCCCGAGCTGCGCGACCGGGTCCTAGCCGACCCCCGGCTGTGGGCAACGGTGATCGAGGAGCTGCTGCGGGTGCTCTCGGTGGCCGACACCATCCCCCTGCGGGTGGCCAAGTCGGCCGTCGACCTGCCCAGCGGAACCATCCCCGAGGGCGAGGGAATCATCGCCCTGCTGGCTGCCGCCAACCACGACCCGAACGAGTTCCCCGACCCCGAGCGGGTGGACCCCGAGCGCCCCCAGAAGCACCACCTGGCCTTCGGGCACGGCATCCACCAGTGCCTGGGCCAAAACCTGGCCCGAGTCGAGCTGCACGAGGCCCTCGCGGCCTTGTTCGGCCGCATGCCCGCACTGCGCGAGGCCCACCCGCAGGCACCGCTGGACGTCAAGCCCGACTCCGCCACCTACGGCCTGGACTCGCTGCGGGTGACCTGGTGAGCCCTTGGCTGCGCTCCTTCAACCCCAGACCGGGCACGTCGGTGCGGCTGGTCTGCTTCCCCCACGCCGGTGGCGGGCCGTCGTCGTTCCGGCCCTGGGACGCGCTGCTGCCGGACTCGGTGGAGCTGCTGGCGGCCTGCTACCCGGGCCGCGAGGACAGGTTCGCCGAACCGGCGGCCCCCGGCCTCGCGGAGATGGGCCAAGACCTGGCCGAGGCGCTGCTTCCGCTGCTGGACCGGCCGTGGATCGCCTTCGGCCACAGCATGGGAACCATCGTGGCCTACGAAACCGTGCGTCAGTTGCAGCATCTGGGCGCCCCAGTGCCGCTGTCTCTGCACGTGTCGGGACGTCGCTCGCCTGATCGTGGACTGGGGGGCACGGTACACAGCGCCGGCGAGGAGGGCCTGAAGGCCGAACTGGAACGCCTCGGTGGCACCCCGAAGGAGGTCCTGGAGGACGAGATGCTGCGCTCGGCCATCCTGGGCACGGTGCGCGAGGACTACCGGCTGGTGGAGACGTACCGTCCGGTGGCCGATGCGCGGGTCGGCTGCCCGGTGCGGGTTCTGGGCGGTCGCCAGGACCCGGAGCTGAACGGCCCCAGCGAGGACGGCGCCTTTGGCTGGTCCCGCTTCACCACGGCAGCTGTGACCACCCGGATGCTGCCGGGCGATCACTTCTACCTCGTCCCGCACCGCCGTGAGGTCGTGGCGGATGTGCTCTCCGTGCTGGACCCTGCCCTGGTCGGAGCCAGCCGTACCTGGCCGGACACGCCATGACCTCTCTGAACGAAGACGTCTCGGCCTACGGGGACATGGCCGAGTTCTACGAGCTCGTGGCCGAGCAGCAGGCCCAGCGCAGTGGCCCCCTGCTGCGAGAAGCCCTGGCCGGCCTCACCGCAGAAGGCGGAACGGCGGTGGAGATCGGTTCCGGCACCGGCCGGATCACCGAGATCATCGCCGAAACTGTGACTGACGCAGACATCCTGGCGGTCGAACCGGCACCGGGGATGAGGGCCGTACTCACCTCCCGCCTGGCCGGGCCCCTGGGTTCACGCGTCACAGTCTCCACCGATGCCGCACCCGATCTGGCCCTGCCCGAGCAGATCCGGGCAGCCGTGGTTTTCGGCGTGGCCGGGCACCTGGACGCTTCGGGGCGAACCCGCCTGTGGAGCCGGTTGCGTGAGCGGCTGATGCCCGGTGGGGTCGTCGTGGTGGAGCTGATGGGCGTGCGCAGTACCCGGCCGCTATCTGAAGCCTGCCAACTGCGTTCGCGCGTGGGCGATCTGGCCTACGAGTGGTGGGTCGGCGGCACACCGATGGACGAAGGAACGATGCGGTTCAGTTCCCGCTGGATTGTCCGGGACGACAGAGGCCGGGTCACCCGCGAGGTGCGCGGCGGCTACGTCTGGCACGCCGTAGGGGTTGAGGAACTGGTCCGCGAGTCCGGCATGCATGTGGAAACGCTCGGCGCTCGCACCGGCTCGGGAATGCCCGAGGTGGCGGTGCTGCATCATCCCAGGAAGGACGTTCATGTCTAACACTCTGACCGCGCCGTCGCTCGGCCACACCCCGGCGGACGAGGTGCTCGACGCTGCGGTGGAATTAGCCGACGGGGGGCCGCTGGTGGTCTACCAGCACGGCCAGGTCACCCGACACGCCGTCGGTATTCGTGCCGAGCTGAGCTTTTCGGCCGAGCTTCTCACCTCGTCGTGGTCGGCCCCGGTCATCCGGCCGCAAATGTCCGATCTGGCCAGGGTGCTGCGGGCGTGCCCTTACCCGGGGTGGCGAGTGTTCGGCTGGGCCCGGTTCGAGCTGGCGTTGCACCGGGCCGGGGTTGCGACCGGAGTGAGTGGCGAGGAACCGCTGCTGTATCTCGTGGTTCCGCAGACCGAACTCGTAGCCGAGGGAGCGGGCGGGGGCGGTCAGGCGGACACGGCCGCAGATTCGCCGGATCTGCTCGCGGGCGCAGCCGCATATCGTGCGGCGGTGGCGCGGGCCGTCCAAGACATCCAGGACACGGATCTGGACAAAGTGATCCTCTCGCGAGAGGTCGTGCTGCGGGAGAACCCCGACCTGGTGGCTACCTTCCGCCACGGTCGTGCCGCCGTCCCCGCGGCCCGCTCGTTCCATCTGAACCTGGGAGGTTGGCAGGCCACCGGTTTCAGCCCCGAGACGGTGGTCGAGGTCGCGGCCGAGGGCAGCGTCAGCACCCAGCCTCTGGCCGGCACCCGGGCCCTGGGGCTGGGGCAGGCGAGGGACGCGGCCAACCGGGCTGAACTGCTCTCGGACCTGAAGGAGATCGCCGAGCACGCCACCAGCGTCCGCCTGGCCGTGCAGGAGGCCGAGACGATCTGCCAGGAAGGCAGCGTCCACGTCAGCGAGTTCATGCAGGTGCTGCCCCGCGGCGCGGTGCAGCACCTGGCTTCGCGCGTGAAGGGCAGACTCCGGCCGGGGCTGGGCGCCTGGGACGCGTTCGGGGCCTTCTTCCCCGCGGTCACCGCCTCGGGCATACCCAAGGCTCAGGCCTTCGAGGCCATCAACCGCCTGGAGAGGACACCTCGCGGCCTGTACTCAGGTGCCGTGGTCGTGGCCGACCACACCGGAGCGCTGGATGCGGCACTGGTCCTGCGCAGCGTGTTCACGCACGGAGGCAGGTCGTGGTTGCGGGCGGGGGCGGGCGTGGTGGCTGCTTCCCGGCCCGAACGGGAACTGGAGGAGACGTGCGAGAAGCTGGGCGCCGTCGTCCCCCATCTGGTTCTCAGCCGGACGCCTCGGCCGCGAGGCCGGCGATGATCCAGTCCAGCCCGGTCTCGAAGACCACCTCGCCGGAGAGGGCGAAGAACTCCGGGCCGATCCTGGTAGCGATCGGGTGGGTGGAGGCGTCCACCGCATGCAGCCCTTCGACGAATGCCTGTGAGCGGCGGGGGCGCCGGGCCGCCAGCTCGGCGCCGTCCTCGATGCTGATCCGGCTGAACGTCCAGCTCATCACCAGGGCCGTGCCCCGGGCGATCCGCGCGTCGCTCAGGCCCGCGTCGGCCAAGGCGCAGGCCAGGTATTCCAGCAGCCGGTAGGCGTGCGGGCCGGAAGGGCCGTTCTCGATCAGCCAGGCGGCGGTGCCGGGGTGTGCACGCAGGACCGAGCGCTGGGCCAGGGCCCAGGCGCGCACCCGTGCCTCCCAGGCAGCCGTAGCGGGGGCGTCCGGCTGCACGAGGGTGCCGATGCTGTCGGCCACCAGGCGGGCCAGGGTGGGGCGGTCGGTGATGTGCCGGTAGAGCGCCATGGGGGTGACCCCGAAGTGGGCGCCGACCGCTCGCATGGTCACGGCAGGCAGGCCCTGGGTACGGCTGATGTCCAGCGCTGCCTGCACGATCGCGTCCTGGGTGAGGGTTGCCACCCGCCTGATCGTAACGCCTGGAACACTTGATAATCGTTCTCATTACCGTGGTATACATAGTAAACGCCCGGCGGTCGCTGGGCTGGAAGTGATGAACCGAAAGGGTCGGATGATGGCCACGAGAAGCCGCAGACTAGGCGCCGGCGTTGCTGCGGCACTGACCGTTGCGCTGGTTGCGGGGTGCGGAGGTGGGTCCGAGGCGGACAGCGCGGACAACGCCGGCAGCGGTGAGAAGGCGGCTGCTACTGGTGGCACGCTGCGAGCGGCGTTCGCCGGTGGGGCGTCCGAGACGCTGAACTACCTGCAGGGGCCCACGGCGCTGGACTACGTGCGCGCCAAGCTGGTGCACGCGCCCTTGTGCGAGCTGGACCCGCAGGCCGAGGACGGCGTCTCCTACCGCGTTCTGGAGTCGATCGACGTCTCCGACGATCTCGGCGAGTACACGCTGAAGGTGCGCAGCGGCGTGAAGTTCAGCGACGGCTCCGACCTCACCAGCAAGGACGTGCTGTACTCCCTGCAGGCGCCGACCCTGTTACAGGGACTGCCGTTCACTCAGCTGGTCTCGCGCGGATTCGACCTGAAAAAGGCGAGCGCACCAGACGCGTCCACCGTGGTGCTGCCGACCCTCGCGCCGATCGCCGACGGGCGTGATCTGATCTGCCAGAGCATGCTGGCGATCAAGGACGGCACGAAGGAGTTCACGCCCGAGACCCCGTCTTCCGGCCCGTTCCGGATCACCGGCTTCGAGGCCGGGCGGTCCACCACCCTGGCCCGCAGCGACTCCTACTACGGTCAGGCCCCCACCCTGGACGCGATCGAGCTGGTCTCTATCGCCGACCCCACGGCCCGGGTGAATGCCCTGCAACAGGGCCAGGTCGACTACATCAGCGGCATCGCTCCCGCCCAGGCGCAGACCCTCGAGGGTGCCGACGGGGTGAGTGTCACCAGCAGTGAGCTGCCTTACGCCTCCTACCTGCAGTTCGGCATGAACCCCCAGACCAAGCCGTTCGACGACGAGCGGGTCCGGGAAGCGTTCAAGCTGGCGGTCGACCGCGACCGGATCGTCAAGAACGTCTACTTCGGGCGGGCCTTCGTGGGCAACGACGTCCCCGGGATGGGCTTTCCCACCTACGATACCGAGCTGGAGCAGCGCGCCCACGACCCGCGGAAGGCCCAGCAGCTGCTGGCCGAAGCCGGGGCTGAGGGCATGGAAGTCGAACTGACCGCCGGGCCGGAGATGCCCGGCATGCTGGAGACCGCCACCCTGATCGTGGAGGATCTCAAGGCCATCGGCGTCAAGGCCACGCTGAACGAACTGCCGGCCGGCCAGCTCTTCACCGACTACCCCGCCTACCAGAAACTGCCCTTCAAGGCCGGTTACAACCCGCCGGCCACGTTCGAGCCCAACTACACCCCCGGCACTTTCCCGGAGGTGGACGCCCTGGTCGCCACCGCGCGCAGCGCACCCTCCAAAGAGGACCGGCTGACGGCCTCTCACGAGGCTCAGAAGCTGCTGTGGAAGGAAGGCAGCCAGATCGGCGCGGTTTTCGTGCCCAGCATCAGTGCCGCCCGTGAAGGCGTCAGCGGTGTGCGTGAACTGCAGTTCCCCGACCTGGCCCAGGCAACCGTCTCCGAATGAGGCTGCTGCCCTGGATCGCGGTGAGGGTCGCCATGCTCGCGGTGAGCCTCACCGTGCTTTCCGTCCTGGTCTTCTGGGCCACCGAGGTGTTGCCCGGTGACGCGGTGGGCGCGGTTTCGGGCCCAGAAGCCACCGACGCGGAACGGGCGGCGGTGCGGGTGTCCCTGGGACTCGACCGCCCTGCTCCGGAACGGTTCCTGAAGTGGGCCGGAGCCGTCCTGCGGGGCGACCTCGGCACGTCGATGGTCTCCAACCGGGACGTCGGTGAAATCCTGACCGAGCGGGCGGGTGCGAGCCTGGCCGTGGTGATTCCCGCCGCCGTGCTGATCCTGCTGTTCGCCGGTGGGCTGGGCATCTGGGCTGGTCTTCGCGCCGGAAGCCGCTTGGACCGGTGGCTCACAGGCTCCACGCTCGCGCTCGTCGGCACACCGGACTTCCTCATCGCCACGGCTCTACTGCTGGTGTTCACCCTGTGGTGGCCGGTGCTGCCGGCGGTGGCGATCGTCCCCCTGGGGCAGTCGCTGTGGCAGCACCCGGACCTGATCGCCCTGCCCGCCCTGGCCCTGGCCCTCGGGGGCTTCGGCTCGACCATGCGCCTGCTGCGTGCATCGGTCACCCAGACCACCAGTACGCCCTACGCCGAGTTCGCCCGCCTCAACGGCGTTCGCGGTGCGCGCTACGTGCGGACCATCGTCACCAATGCCGCAGGCCCGGCCGTGCACGCCTTCACCATCATGACCGCCGGGCTGCTGGGCGGCGGCATCGTCGTGGAAACCCTGTTCAACGTGCCCGGCCTGGGTTACGAACTCGCCCGGGCCGTCGCGACCCGGGACGTCCCGGCGGTGCAGGGACTGAGCCTGACCCTGGGCGCCGCCACCCTGCTCATCCTGCTGGCCGGTGACCTCGCCGTCCGGCTCCTCAACCGTGGGAAAGAGGCCTCGTGAGCGGGCGGCGCCGGATCGTGGCCGGTACCTCGACCCTGGCTGTCCTGCTCCTGGCCCTGATCGGCCCCTGGCTGGTGAGAGGCAGCATCTCCACCCCGGTCGCTGTCCCGTACCTGAGTGCCGGCGGCGAAAACCTACTGGGTACCGATGTTCTGGGCCGCGACGTCCTGGCCCGGGTCCTGACCGGGGGCCGCTCCCTCGTGCTGCAGGCAATCACCGCGACCCTGCTGGGCAGCGTCTTCGGCCTGATGCTCGGCATCGCCACCGCCGTGACCCGGCACCGCCGCACCGGGCAGGCCCTGCTGCGCGTGGTGGATGCCTTCGCCGCCATCCCCGCCCTGCTGCTGTTGCTCCTGCTGGCCTCCGGCGTCACCGGCAGCGACGCCGCCGTGGCCCTGGCTATCGCCCTGGTCAGCATCCCGTTCTCGGTGCGCGTCATCCATGAGCGCACCGCAGCACTGGCGGCCACCGATTACGTGCGCGACGCCCTGGCCCGGGGCGAAAGCCTGCCCGCACGCATCCACTACGACATCCTGCCCGGCCTGGCGCCCGTCGCCCTAGCCGAGACCGGCATCCGCTTCGTCGCCGCGACGCAACTGGCAGCCACCGCGGGCTTCCTCGGGTTGGGCGCCGGTGCTCCGGCGGCCAACTGGGGGCGCATGGTCCGCGAGAACAGCACCGGCCTGACGATGAACCCGCTACCCGTCATCGTTCCCGCCGCTCTCCTGATCGTGCTCGCCGTCGGAGTGACCCTCGTGCTGGACCGGGCGGCGGGACGCCGTGCCGGAGGGATGGAAGAGGCCGGAGCACTCACATGACCCTGACCACCGCCCGAATCAGCACCGCGACCATCACCGGCCTGACGGTGACCGCCCCCGATGGCACCCGCGTTCTGGACGGCATCGACCTAGACCTGCGCCCGGGATCCGTCACTGCCCTGGTCGGGGGATCCGGCGTCGGCAAGTCCACCCTGGCCCTCGCCCTGCTCGGGCACCTCGGCTCCGGACTGATGCGTTCGGGCGGGACCATCGACGTGCGTGGGTACGATCCGTTCACCGACGCCGGACGTAAAGCCCTACGCGGCAGATTGATCGGCTACCTGCCGCAGGATCCCTCCAGTGCCCTGGACCCTCGTCGGCGGATCGGGGCACAGCTGCACACCGCCGCGCGCATCGCCCGCCCGGCGCAGGGCCGCCGTGAGCGCGAGGAGCACCTACGCGCCGCGACCCACGCGGCCACCCTCGAGCCGCACCTGCTCAGGCGTCACCCCGCCGCACTGTCCGGAGGTCAGGCTCAAAGGGCTCTTCTGGCCTGGACCTTCGTCACCCGGCCGGACCTACTGATTCTGGACGAGCCGACCAGCGGCCTGGACCCCGCCACCGCGGCCCGGGTCCACCAGGCGTTCACCGCCCTGCCCTGGGCACCGGCCGTCCTGGTGATCACCCACGACCAGGACCTGGTCGCCGACGCCGCCGATCGCGTCCTGCACCTGCGGTCCGGTCGCTGGCAAGCTGCGGCACCGCAACGTCCCACCCTTCCAGTCGCCAAACCGACGGACGCCAGCACTGTCCCGATGCTGAAGGCCCGCAAGGTCAGCATCGAGCGCGGTGGCCGGCGGGTGCTGCATGAGATCGATCTCGACGTCGAGAGCGGCCAGATTCTGGCCATCCGAGGGATCTCCGGCAGCGGCAAGACCTCGCTGGCCCGCGCCCTCAGCGGTCTGGCCCCACCCACCTCCGGCACCCTGACCGTCAACGAAGGCCCGCTCGACTGGGACGCCGCCACCCGCGTCCGCAAACGACAGCCCTTCATCGCCTACGTCGGCCAGGACGCCCGCGCGGCGCTCAACCCGCACGAGACGGTTCGCCGCACCCTGCACCGAGCCCTCACCTCCGCCCAGCGGGCCGGGCGCCCGGCAAGCACCGACATCGGGCAACTCATGAACGGCTTCGGTCTGAGCGCCGACCTTCTGGATCGCGCCCCGGACCGGCTGAGTGGTGGCCAGCGCCACCGCCTGGCCCTGGCCCGCGCCGTTGCAGCCGCCCCGCACGTCCTCATCTGCGACGAAACCACCTCTGCGCTCGATGAGGCCACCACCGAACAGGTCCTGGACGCCCTGGCCGAACAGTGCCGCCAACAGGGCACCCCGATCGTCCTCATCACCCATACCGACCGCGTCGCCGTCCGCGCCGGGCGGGTACTCACCATCAACGAAGGCCGACTGGAATGATGACTTCCCTCAATCTGCTGCGGCCGGTGCGTGCTGCGCTCGTGGTTGCGGTACTCCTGCAGGCCCTGGCCGCCGTCCTGGTGCTGGTGCCACTCCTGGTCCTGATTCGGTTCACCGAGTCATCCCTCAGCGAAGACCCATTGCCGGGAACGGTTCTGGTGGTCGCCGCGGTCGCCGGTACCCTCGGAGCGGCGCTACTGTCCTCGGCGGCCACCTGGATCACCCACCGCGCCGACGCCGACCTGACGTGGCAACTGCAGACGCGCCTGGCCGAAACCGTCCGCAGAGTGCCTCTGCCTCTGGTGACCGGCAGCGGAGCAGCGCGGATCAAGAAGGCGGTCCAGGACGACACCGGAGCCCTTCATTATCTGGTCGGGCACACCCTTCTTGATGTCACCGGTCTGATCATCACCCCCCTGGCCGGACTCGTGGCCCTGGCGGTGATCGAGTGGAAACTGGCGCTGGCCGCGTTGATCCCGCTGGCACTCGGACTGACCTGGTATCTGCGGGCGCTGAACGCCTCTGGCGGAGGTTTCGCCGAGATGGGCCGTACACAGCAGGTGCTGGGCACGGCCGTGGTCGATTACGTGCACGGACTGCCCACGGCCAAGGTCTACGGCGGCGTCGGGGGAGCGCACACCCGCTACCTGTCGGCCGTCCACGGGTTCCACGACTTCTTCTACGGGTGGGTGCGAAAAACGTCCACGAACACCACGGCGTCTGGACTGGTGGTTGCCTCAGGCCTGACTGCCGCCGCTTTCGCGCTACTGGGCTGGGGCGGCCTGGAACTGGGTTGGGTGGACAGCGGCGGCCTGGTGGCCGGGGTCCTGCTCGGCCCGACGATTGGTGCGCCCGTGGCCGTCGTGGGCCCCCGGCTGCAGGCCGTGCGGTCCGGGCTGGCGGCGGTCGCATCCATCAACGCGTTCCTTGGCCAGGAGCACCTGGCGTGGGGTGATCGCCCGGCAACTGGAAGCGTTCGCCTGGAGCATGTCACCCACCACTACGACAATTCGTCGACCGCCCTCGACGACGTCAGTTTGGAGCTTCCCGGCCGGGGCCTAGTGGCGCTGGTCGGAGCCTCGGGCAGCGGAAAGAGCACCATTGCATCGCTTCTGGCCCGATTCACCGATCCGAGCGAAGGACGCGTGACGCTGGGCGGGATCCCGCTACGCGAGGTGCCGGAGGACCATCTGTACGAGCAGGTCGGCTTCGTCTTCCAGGACACCTCCCTGCGCCGCGCCTCCCTCCTGGAGAACCTGACCGGTGGCCGGGACATCCCCTTCGAGGACGTGGTCGCGGCCGCGCGCGAGGCCCTGATTCACGAGGAGATCTCGGCGGCCCCCCGAGGCTACGAGACGGTCGTGGGGCAGGACACGGACTTCTCTGGTGGTCAGCGTCAGCGCATCTGCCTGGCCCGGGCGTTCCTGCGCAGGCCCGGACTGCTGGTGCTGGACGAGTCATTGTCCGCCGTCGATGCCCACAGCCGTAGGCGGCTCATCCAGACCCTGCAGGTGCAGGCCCGCGAGCGCACGGTGCTGCTAATCACCCACCAGTTACCTCTGGTCCGTGAGGCCGATCTGATCTTGGTGCTGGAGAACGGGCGCCTGGCCGGACAGGGCACGCACGAGCACCTGGTGTCCACCAGTTCCGCCTACCGGGCCCTGCTGCAGGACCAGACCACGATCACGGAGAGCCGAATCTGATGCTGCGTCAACTTCTTCGCGTCCTGCCTCCGGCCGAGCGCCGTGATCTCACCACGCTGACCGCCTGGTTGTCCGCCGGGGCCGCCCTGCACGGCGTGGTTCTGGGACTGACCGGCCTGCTGGTTGCGGCGCTGCTGGATCCCGGCCGTGCCGCCCTCGTTCCTGCCGTTGCCCTGAGCGTGGCCTTGCTGGCGTTCCTGGTGGTCCAGTGGATCGCCCAGATGACGGCGTTCCGGGTCGGCAGCCAGAGCGCGCGTGCCCTGCATGTGCAGCTGGGCGATCAGTTAGGGCACCTTCCGCTGGGTTGGTTCACCCCCACCCGCCAGGCCGAGGCGGTCACAACAGCCACCTCGGGCGTCACCGGGTTGATGTCCTACCCGGCGCTGCTGCTACGCCCGGCCCTTACCGCCGTTGTGACCCCAGTCGCGGCAGCCCTGACGCTGATCGTGCTGGACTGGCGCTACACCCTGGCCGTGCTGATCGCCGGCGTGATCAGCTGGCTGGTCAGTGGCTACAGCAGCCGACTGGCCGTTCAGGTGGACGCACGTCGGCACGAGGCCAGCACCGAGGCCACGAGCCGCCTGCAGGAGTACGCCACCCGTCAGCACCTGATCCGCACCGACGGCAGCTCCGGCGACTCCCGCGACCTACGCCTGGCCCTGAAGGAGGTGCACGACAGATCTCGGCGTTCGGCCGGCACCGTGATCCCCGGGCTGCTGCTCTTCAGCGTCACCCTCAACGCCCTGTTGGCTGCCCTCATCGGGCTCGGGGTGGCCTGGATGTCCGGGGGGTCCATGATCGTGACGACCTTCGTAGGTGTTGTGGTGGTCCTGGTCCGCGTCAGCACCATCGCGGCCACCGGCGCCGAACTCGTCTCCGGGCTTCGGATGCAACAGGGCGCGTTGAACCGCCTGAGCCAGATCATGACCACGGCGCCCCTGCCCGTCCGGGAGGCTGCGCCTACTGATCACCGTGGTCTAGTCGCGGTGGATCGGGTGTCCTTCTCCTATGACGACACTCGGGTGCTCGACGGGATCTCCTTCGAACTGCCCACGGTCGGGCTGACCGCGCTGGTCGGGCCCTCCGGCGCCGGCAAGACCACCCTGATCCGGATGCTGGCGCGGTTCTGGGACCCCACCGCGGGCTCAGTGACTCTGAACGGCACAGACCTACGTTCAATGTCGCCGGAGGAGTTGTACGCCCAGATCGCCACGGTCCTGCAGGACGACTATCTGCTCGATACCAGCATCGGTGAGAACATCCGTGCCGGGCGGCCCGAGGCGAGCCCTCAGGAGGTTGCCGAAGCCGTCTCGGCGGCCGGGCTGACCCAGATGATCGATGAACTACCTGAGGGCCTGGACACCTCGGCCGGTCCTGGTGGGAGCCGACTGTCCGGCGGCCAGCGGCAACGGATCTGCATAGCCCGGGCGCTGTTGAAGATCGCCCCGCTCACGCTGATGGACGAGGCAACGTCGGCGCTGGATCCCGAGAACCGTCGGCTCGTGACCGAAGCCGCCTTCCGGTTGGCTCGTACCGGTAGCGTGGTGTTGGTTGCCCACGACTTGGACAGCGTTGCGCGGGCCGACCAGATCTTGGTTGTGGACGACTGCCGGGTGGTGCAGAGCGGGGTACACGAGGTGTTGTCGTCGCAAGAAGGTCTCTACCAGCGGTTGCTGCGCGATCACTTGACGACCGGTGTGGCTGGTCCCTAGTCGGACTGTTCAGGTCACGGTGAACTCTTGCGACAGTCCCGACCTGTACTTGAGCCCCAACTCACCCCTCGGACACCGTGAATCATGGCTCTGGTCGCCCGGCTGCGCGCCGCGGGCGAGGACACTACCGATGTTGAGGTCAAGGCGGCCGCTGGCGGGCTGCCGGACTCGCTGACCCCGTCGTTGAGTGCACTGGCAAACCTGCCCGGTGGTGGCACCATCATCCTGGGACTGGACGAGCGAGCTGATTTTGCTCCTGTTGGCCTCAGCTCCGTTCAGCAGCTCAAGCAAGGGCTGGTGAGCAAGTCGCGGTCCTTGGTGCCGCCGGTCCAGCTCGCCATCGGTGACGGCACCGTCCATGGTCAACCGGTGGTGATAGCTCGTGTTCACGAATGCGATCCGTCGTCCAAACCGTGTCGTGTAGCCGCAACAGGCAAGGCCTACCTGCGCAGCTATGACGGCGATTTTGAGCTGTCCCAGGTGGAGGAACAGGGGTTCCTCGCGGCTCGCACTTTGCCTCACTTCGATCGCCGACCCGTTGAGGGGGCCACTCGTGAGGATCTGGACGAGGAGTTGCTCTCCTCGTTCATTCGGGCCGTGCGGGATCGAGACCCGTCTGGCTTAGGGCGCTTTCGATCAAATGAGGAACTGCTGCGGCGAGCGGGAGTCGCTCTGGACGGAGGACAGCCCAGTGTGGCGGGCCTCCTGGCTCTCGGTGTGTATCCTCAGCAGTTCTTTCCCCGCTATGTGATCCAGGCTGCAGCTGAATCCAGGCCCGATGATCCCATCGGGGTACGGGCGCGCAACCAGATGACGATCACGGGCCCGATCCCGCGCATGCTTGACGAGGCGATGGCATGGGCACGAAGAGCTTTTGACAGCGTGATCACTACTGAGGCCGGCGGGATGGTGGTGGACCAACCTGAGTACCCACTCGTGGCCTTCCGGGAGCTCATTGCCAATGCGCTGGTGCATCGTGACCTGGACAACTGGTCCGAAGGTCTGTCCGTCGAGGTCCGGCTACGCCGTGACCGACTCGTGGTGAGCAATCCCGGTGGCCTGTATGGCATTACCGCAGATCGCTTGGGCCGTGAAGGCGTCACGTCAGCACGAAATGCAAGGCTCGTTGCCATTTGTCAACACGTCAGGACACCCGACACCGGCGCTCGCGTGATCGAGGCGCTTGCCAGCGGCCTCCCCATCGTTGGTTCTTCGCTGTCCGAGGCCGGCTTGCCGCCGGCCAAGTTCTTCGATGCGGCGATCCGGTTCACGGCTCTTCTCACACGGTCAGACGTCCGTAAAAAGAGCGGAACATCCTTGACACCCACGCAACAGCGGATCTACGAAGCGCTGGAGCGCATGTCCACGGTCAAGGAATTGGAAGATGCCCTCGGACTGGCGGGAGCAACTCTTCGAAAAGCGCTGCGGGCCATGGCCAACCTGGGGCTGGTCAGTCAGCAGGGTGGTCGAGGACGTTCGACTACCTATCATCGTATGTGATGCACCCTCCTCCAAGTCTCGCAGCGTCAGCATCTCTGTGTCCTTTGGCGGTTCCACATGGCTTCTTGCCTGCAGCTGAGCACTTCGCCGCCCTGGCGGTGGCCGCGGCCGGAGCCGGCGACCGGGTGCTGACCGCCGGTGCGCTGGCGCGTCTGGGTGCCCCGGAAGAATTGCCTGACAACAGCACCCGGCTTCTCACCCTGCACCACGCGATCCGTGCCGGGCAGTGGGTGGACGACTGCGACCTGGTGGCCCGCTGTGCCACCGAGCTGACCCCGCACGCCCGGCTGCCGGTGATGGCCTCCCTCGCGGTGGCGTGTTTCGGCTCGGCCTCCGATGTGCTCGGTGCCGCTGCACTGCATGCCCAGGACGCCGACCGGGCCATCGACCACCTGCACGACGCGGTCTGCGACAACCTGGCCCTCGGCCACCGCCCGGCCCTGGCTCTGACCCGGTGGCGGCTCGCGGCGGCGCTGGAGACCCGAGGGCGGCCCTACGACCTGTACGAGACCGGGGTACATCGCGAGTGGGCCACAGCCCTGGCCGGGGAGCTCGGGATGCCGCTGCCCGCCGACAATCTCGTTGGTGCACCGCCTTTTTTGCCCGCGAACACGGTGAAATGCGCGAGGAGGGGCCGGTTCTGGCGGCTGAGGCTGGGAGAAGCGTTGGTTGAGGTGGAGAACTCGGTCGGCATGGCGCACCTCGCGGTGCTGTTCGACAATCCGGGACGCCCGGTCCCGGCGAGCGGGCCCGCACCGCGGTGGCGAAGGCCATCCGCCGGGCCCTCGACCGGATCGAGGGCCAGCACGCCGAACTGGGGAGCCAGCTGCGCCGGGAGGTCCGGACCGGGACGTCGTGCTGCTGTCAACCGGGTCGTCGAGTTCGGCCCGGCTGATGGTGTTCGCGCTCATGACGGGGGACTTGGCTTCAAGACCGGGCGGGACATCCCCGGTGGGTCCTGGCGCGTAGGCCCCAGGACCCCCGGTGAGTGCTCTGATCAGCCCTGCTGCACCGGGCGGCGCGGCCACCAGAAGCGGTCTCCGAGCAGGATAGCGATGGCGGGTACGAGCACGGTGCGGATGACGAAGGTGTCCAGCAGCACTCCGACGCAGATGACCACACCGATCTCGGCCAGGCCCACCGACGGGAGCAGCCCCAGGACGGTAAAGACCGCGGCCAGCAGAATGCCTGCGCTGGTGATGACTCCGCCGGTTACCGACAGAGCGTGCAGCATCCCCTGGCGCGACCCTCTCGCGGCGGTCTCTTCACGGGCCCGGGTGACCAGGAAAATGTTGTAGTCGATGCCCAGGGCCACCAGGAAGACGAAAGCAATGAGTGGAACGTTGGTTTCGAGTCCTTCGTAGCCAAGGATGCCGGTGAAGATCCACCACGAGGCCCCCAACGCGGCCGCATAGGTGGCGACCACGGTTCCGACCAGGATGACCGGTGCCAGGAGGGAACGCAGCAACCCGGCCAGGACCAGGATCACCAGTGTCACCAGCGTGGGGACGATGAGGAGCAGGTCTCGCTGAGTAGCGTCCGACCGATCGATCGCCAGGGCTTCTGTTCCGCCCACGAAAGTTTCCGAGTACGGGTCCAGATCGGATCGCAGGGCGTTGACCGCGTTCTTCGCCTCGTCCGAGCCGGGTGCGGCTTGTAGCACGACCTCGATCAGACCGACGCCGCCGGCCTGCTGAGTGATCGCGACGGACTCGACCCCATCGATCTGCTGCGCCCTCTGCGCGATCGTCTCCGCATTGTCCTTGGTCAGGATCTGGACCGGATCGGAGGTTCCGGCCGGGAACGACTCACCGAGACGCTCGGCGGTGACGACCGCCTCGGGTGCCTCCTTGAACGCCTCGGCGCCGTCAAGGCCGAGGCTGATGCCGGAAAGCCCGGTCGAGGCAACCACAACCAGTAGCAGACAACCGACCACGATGCTCTTGGGCCGGAGCGACACCAGTCGGCTGACCCGGGCCCACACCGAGCGGTCCGGCACGTCAGCGCTATTCGGGTCGACCGGAGTGAACCGGGGAACCCGCGGCCAGAACACCCAGCGCCCGCAACACACCAGCGCTGCGGGCAGCACGACGAGGACGAAGGCCGAGGCGACCGCGATCCCGATGGCCGAGGCAACTCCCAGGGCCCGGGTGCTGGGGGTCAACGAGAGCACGAGGGTGAGGACTCCGAGTACGACGGTGGCCGCGCTGGTCAGCACTGCCTCGGCAGTACGCCTCAGCGCGATCGCCATGGCTTCATAGCGGGATGCGTAGTTCCCGAGTTCGGTGCGGTAGCGCGAGATCAGTAGCAGCGCGTAGTCCGTCCCGGCACCGAACACCAGGATGGACAGGATGGAGGTGGTCGCATCGTCGAAAGCAACGTCGACGGCGGCCATGATCTGGGTCGCGATGACCGCCGCCAGACGGTCGGCCACGCCGATGACCACGAGCGGGATGGTCCACAGTACGGGGCTGCGGTAGGTGACGACCAGCAGCAGAGCCACCACGAGAGCCGTCGCGCCGAGAAGGCGGGTGTTGGCGCCGTCGAAAACGGCGTCCAGGTCGGTGGCCACCGCGGCCGGTCCGGTCACTCCGGCCTCGACGCCGTCAGGGGTCTGTTGCGCAAGATCGGCGCGCAACGCCTTGACCTCGACGATCTGCTCGGCCTCGGTCGTCGTGCGCAGCGGAACCAGCGCGAGTGCGGCAGTGCCGTCCTCCGCGAGCGTGACACCCGCCGCGTCGGGGACGCCCCAACGCACGGACAGGTCCCTCAGCTCCTGCAGCGTCGCTTTCGACAACTGCCCGGAGGACGCCTGGAACAGCACGACCGCGGAGTTGTCCCGGTCGGGGAGGCCGTCCAGCAGCTGTGTTGCCTTCGCGCTGGCCGAACCGGAAGGAAGGGCGTCGGTCGACCGCGCCGAGCGCTCGCCGTCGCCGACTCCCACGATGGCCAGCACCGCCAGCACGATCGGGATGAGGGCGACGAGTGGGGCGAGTCGCCGCGTCAGGAACCGGTTGACCCAGTGCTGATCGCGCCCACCCCGCAGCCCTGGGGGACCTACCGTAAGGTCAATGCCTGAAGACACGAGAAATCCCATCGAGCGAGATGCCAACCAGCAACGTAGCTCAGTCGGCTAGTTGCTAAGAACGTGAGAGACTTTGCCAGTGAACGATCCCTTGGTCAATCCGGCGACCACCGATGCCGTCCAGGACCTGGTCGTCGCCGCTCTCGAGGTGCGGCGCAAAGTGATCCAGCAACTCGGCCTGACCGAGACTGAGCTCGGTGCACTGGAGCACCTGTCGCTCACCCCGTCGTCTCCCGGTGAACTGGCCCGGCTCCTGCATGTCAGTACGGCTGCCTCGACCGGCGTCGTCGACCGACTGGAAGGTCGCGGACACGTCGAACGCCGCCCCCACCCCACCGATCGCCGGCGCACGGAGGTGCATCTCACCTCGAGCGGGCGCGGTGCGATCGAGCGTCAGTTGATGCCGATGCTGGCTGGGCTGTCCGCCCTGGACGAAGGGCTCAGCGAGAGCGAGCGCGCCACCGTCCTGAAATACCTGCGGGGTGTCGTTCAGGCCTTCAGCCAGGTGAACAGCCCGACGTCGTAGTCGGCCGGAAGTCCACCCCGGGGTGCCCTTCCGGCGGGCGGCCCGGGGGAATGGCCAACTGACATGATCATCAGGTGATGAACGATCCTGGCGAGATCATGGCCGCGTTCCGGGGAACGGCGTTGGAAGGAATGCCGGTCATGCAGGACCCGGACTCCGATGACGTGCTGTTGGTCGAATGGCCCGATCCCAGCGATGTGCTCACCGGCTGGAGGGCGGCACGAGGGGTCATGTCGCTGACCGGCCGGCGCGCGGTCGCGGTTGACGGTGAGGAAGATGTGAACTGGTTCGGGGAGGTGGATTCGGCGGAGCTGGCCGAACTGGAGACTGCCTCACGGGAACTGGACCCGTGGCGTGAGAGGAACCGGTGGAGGGGTGCCGAGCCTGAGGAGCCGGTCGATCTGGATCAGGTGAAGTCCTTCCTCGATTTCTGGCCCATGGGCCCGGAGTGGGACGTCGAGGCTGCAGCGCGTGAGGTCCTGCCGGGCCTGCCGTCTGTGGCGACCTCGGAGGCGCTGCAGCGTCACCTGCTCGATCGGATCACCGGTGATGCACCTCTGGCCACCCGGTTTCGCAGTGCCAGCTCGCCGCAGAAGCCCGAGGCCCTGGGATGGTACGTACCCCAACGCGCGCAATTCGCGCTGCTACCGACCACCAGTGCCTGGCTGTCGATGGCCTGGCTGGACTACTTCGGGGAAGAGAACAAGGCGGTGCTGGCCGCAGCTCTGCGGCAATGGCACGAGAAGTGGGGCGCCGAGATCGTCGCGTCGTGGGGAACGATGATGCAGTTCGTGGCCACACGGCGTCCGGAGTTCGGGCCGGATGCCTTGAATCTGGCCTACCAGCAACTGTCTCTGGCCGGGAACATCGATATATCTGAGATCGACCTGGCCTGGATCTTGTCTCACGTCAATACCTGGTTCCTTCATGAGCGGCCCTGAACGGGGGGTCTTACTGCCGCAGCCCGCCGTTTCGAGCCATCGATGACGGGTGGCGCCGACGCGGGGCCGGTTGCAGCATCCTGCGCCGGAGCCGAGTGAGTATCCACAGCCCAAACCCAGAGCCCGAATCCATCGTCGATGGACTCGGGCCGGATCCCTGCTGCAGGAATAGGTTATGTCGCTGGACGATGTGGCCGCGAAGGCGGATCAGGGCTGCAGCACGATTTTGCCCAGGGTGTGTCGCTTCTCGACCTCCTGGAAGGCGCGGGCCACCTCGGACAGCGGATAGACCGCCGAGATGGGGACTTCAATAACACCTTTGGTGGCCAGGTCACCCAGTTCGGCGAGGATCTCGGGGCTGGTGGCCGATTCGTTGCCCTTCGCGTTGACCCTGTGTCGGCCGGCCGCCGCGAAGTCGATCACGGTGTTGATCCGCTCGGCGGCGACGCCCAGGTCCAGTGCCAGGTCGACGTACCCGTGGCCGTAGGTGTCGATGAACGCGGTGATCGGCCCGTCGGCGGCGGCCTGAATGCGGGCCGCTTCACCCTCGCCGTAGGCGACCGGCACGATGCCGTGGTCGGTGAGCCAGCCGTGGTTGCGTTCGCTGGCCAGGCCGATCACGGTGGCCCCGCGATGCCTGGCCAGCTGCCCGGCGATGGAACCCACGCCGCCGGTGGCACCCGAGACCACCACCACGTCGCCGGGACCGGGCCCGACCGCCTCCACCGAGGCGTACGCCGCGGTGCCCGCCACGTACAGCGACCCCGCCACGTTCCAGGACAGGGCCTGCGGCTTGGCGACGACCGCGTCGATCGGAGCCAGGACGAACTCGGCGTGGCCGGCCCGGTCGTGGGTGTAGCCGAACACCTCGTCGCCCGGCTCGAACGATCCCGCGTCCGGGCCCGTCGCGACGACGACGCCGGCGAAGTCGCTGCCCTGTCCGGAGGGGAAGGTGGAGGGGAACTTGTCGGCCAGAAGCCCTAGCCGGATCACCCCCTCGCCCGGGTTGACGGCGGTCGCCCGGACCTCCACGAGCACCTGTCCCGGGCCGGGAACCGGCCGCTCCAGTTCGGCCAGATACAGCACATCGACGTCACCGAAGTGGTCGTAGCGCACCGCCTTCATCACGGACTCCCCTCGTCGTGGATGCCGGGCCGTCCGGCCCGCGGCTTTCCATGCTGGTGGCCGGCAAGACGCTTGCACAGCGGAGCGTTCTGCCTAGGATTCGTGATCCGTGGTTCGGTGGGGGCCGGTCGGGGGAGAATGCACCGGTGCATATCAACCGGAAGGATCTGGCTGACTTTCTGCGTCGCAGTCGCGACCGCCTCCAGCCCGGCGACGTAGGTCTGGGCCCCGGGTCGAACCGCCGTACTCCGGGTCTGCGCCGGGAGGAGGTAGCCCTGCTGGCCGGGATGTCGCCCGACTACTACATGCGTCTGGAACAGGCCCGTGGCCCGCAGCCCTCGGCGCAGCTGCTCACCTCGCTGGCCGGTGCGCTGAGGCTGAACCGCGACGAGCGGGACCACCTGTTCCTGCTGGCGGGGCAGTCGCCGATGGTGGGCCCGCCGAGCGGGCGCCACGTCGAGCCGGGCCTGCTCTACCTGCTCGACCACCTGACCGGAACCCCTGCTCAGGTGCTGAACGACCTGGGTGACCTGCTGGCGCAGAATCCGGTGGCGGAAGCGCTTTTCGGGTGCGTCTGCACGGTGTCCGACGAAGACCGCAACATCATCTGGCGGTGGTTCACCGATCCACGGGTGCGCCAGGCCTATCCGCCTCAGGAGTGGGAGGAGATGAGCCGCATCCACGTGGCCGATCTGCGGGCCGCGTTGGCCCGGCGGGCGGCCTCCGGACCCGACCCGGTGGCCCGAGGGCTGATCGAGCGCCTGAGTGCAGCGAGCACCGAGTTCGCCGCGTTCTGGGAGCGGCACGAGGTCGGCGTGCGGATGCGCAGCCGGATGCGGGTGCAGCACGACCTGCTGGGGCCGATCGACCTGGAGTGCCAGACCTTGCTGACCCCCTCGGACGACCGGCGCCTGCTGATCTTCACTCCGGTGCCCGGTTCGGACGCCCTCTCCCGCCTGGAACTGCTCAGCGTGATCGGGCACGAGAAGTTCGGGCCGTACCACGACCCGGTCTGAGCGGGTCACACCCGGGCGCGGATCCGGGCCTGGGGTGAGGACGGGCGCCGGGCCATGATCACGGCGTGCGCCACGGACGCCAGGGTCATGTGCCGGTGCCAGCCGCCGAACGAGCGACCGGTGTAGTCGCGGATGCCGACCCTCTCGGTGATGGTGCTCGCGTCCTGGGCCACCTGGGCCAGCAGGCCGGTGAGGTGCAGGAGCCGCGACAGGTCTCCCGGGACGTGGCTGGGCAGGTTGGTCAGCCAGTGCTCGGCCGGTCCGGGGGCGAGGGTCGAGCCCGTCGAGACCAGGTGCAGGGGGCCGTTGCCGGGCTCGTCCCGGGGATCGGCACGCACCGGCACAGTGCTGACGATGCTGGTGCGCATCTGTCTAGGGCCGGCCGGATCGTGCCAGACAACCGGTCGTCTCAGCGATCGCACGGTGGCGCTGATCAGTTCCACCGGTCTGATGGCAGCCGGCCGGAGAGAGGGGGCTCCGACCGGCTGCCCGCTCAGGAAGGGCGCCGGGGCGAGGACCGGGGTGCAGTCGGGCACCCTTACCAGGAACGGCCGCCCCGCCGATTCCAGCAGCCGGACCAGGGCCACCACGTCCATGGCGCGGGCGTCGGCCACCAGGGGTCGGGCCGGGTGCCCCTGGTGTGCGGCCAGTTCCAGGCAGGCCCGGACCGCGCACTCCTCGAGACCCTCCGTGGCCGCCTCGGGCGGGACAGCCGCCTGCCGCCGCCGCTCCTGGTTGCCCGTCCATTCCTCCGGCAGCTGCAGGCGCCAGCTGACCGGGATGTTGCCCCGCGGTGAGGCTGCCCAGACCCCGTACGAGCTCTGCAGATTCATGGTGCGCCCAGACGCTGCGTCGAAACGCCGGGTCACCCCGACCGTGTGGGTGCCGGCCTTCTCCACCACCATCGGCTGGAGCACCCAGGCCGATGTCAGACCGTGCTCGGTACTGCGCCGGGCCAGGGCGTGCCGCACCGGCCACCAGTCCCAGGTGGACTCGCTGACGAAGTGGTGCAGGCTCTGCTCGCTGGCGTCGGGGCCCAGGACCTGGGCGATGTTGCGCACCGACTTGCGCCCTCGGGCGCGCAGCAGCCCGCGCACGTAGTTCGTTGCCTTGACCCGCTGGTCGCGGCGGGGAAGTGAACTGAACAAGGGCGCACAGATGTCCTCTACCTCCCCCTGCTCCTCAGCTTGCGTCCCAGGCTCCGCCAACGAGGCGTGGCGCATCGGTCTCCCCCCTACATCGCAACCGAACCGGGAGAGCGGACGGCTCTCCCGGACTCTCACTCCCTGATGACGGTCTTGGTGCGCATCAGGAACTCACCCAGGTACGAATCGTGCGGCACCCCCGGCCGCATCCAGTGCGTCGGATGGTCACCGACGTGCACGTTGGCGATCGTCGGATCGTCGACCAGATCGCCGATCAGGTCCTCGTCGGTCGTGATCGCGGTCAGGACCAGCGAGTGCTGCAGGGGCACGAGCGGATCGGCCCGGCTCCACGGAGCCACCCAGACGCAGGGAAACGGTAATTCGATACCCAGCCGGGGGTCCCGGGAGTTTCCCACCAGATGGACGGCCGGCCGGAGCACGGCGCTGCCGTCGCCCAGCTCGTGCACAATGCCCTCGCCCCCGAGGACCGGCTCGGCATCCCGGGCGGCCCGCTGCAGGTACTGCTCCAGGGCCCGGGCCTGGGCCAGCGGCTGCACCGGCAGGGCGGCCGACGGATGCTGTGGCGGCAGCGACGGCAGGTGCGCCAGTCGCTCGGCGATCGCCCCGGCCAGCGGCCGGGGGTCGCCCTCGACCAGCAGGGCGGTCGCGTTGATGCAGGCCACACCGGCCTCGCCGGCCACCGAGGTGACGATGGTGTCGAGGTGTTCGCGCCAGTCCTGCTCGGCTGTGATCAGGATCTTGGCCCGGCCCGGACCCTGCGGCAGCACCCGTGTGTCCCAGGCGTACTTCCTCACCACCTCGTCACCGCCGTAAACCATTCCCAGGTCGGCCC
This sequence comes from Kineosporia sp. NBRC 101731, assembly GCF_030269305.1. Lineage (NCBI taxonomy): Bacteria > Bacillati > Actinomycetota > Actinomycetes > Kineosporiales > Kineosporiaceae > Kineosporia > Kineosporia sp. NBRC 101731. The sequence continues at coordinate 190,501 of NZ_BSTC01000012.1, read as the reverse complement.
GCTCCAGGATCTGCCCGGCCCCGGCGTGGTCGGTGGGCAGGAAGATCACCTGGTCGGAGTCGAAACCACTGCTCCGCAGGGCCGTGATCAGCCGGTGCCCGGTGAACGGCTCGCGCTGGGAGGGGCGCACCGCCACCCGGTAACCCAGCGCCAGGGCCTCCGGCCACAGCCCGTGCGGACCTGGATGGTTGCCGGCCGCGTGCACGGCGAGCACCTCGCCCCGGCGGGTCCAGACCGCCCGTCCGGACTCGGCCGCCCGGGTGCGCGGGTCGCGCCAGTGCCCGACCGCGCCCTGGGGCCGCGCCTCGAACCCGTTCTCGGCGATGCCGCGCAGCACCTCGGCGATCGAGTTCACGGCGTTGTCGACGACCGTGACCGGAACCCCCGAGACCCGGGAGACGATCTCGCGGTACCGCACCGGGTCCAGTCCCGCCACCGTGGCCTGCTCGAACACATCCGCCGCCCGGGCCATCGCGGCGATCCGTTCGTCCTGCGGCAGCGGGCGTGTCCGTCGCAGCGCCTCCAGCGCGCGCCCCACGTACAGCGGCGGGACCAGGCTCAGCTGGGCCAGGGGGGCGCCTGCGACATCGTTCACCGTCAGCCGCTGCCGGGTGCGGTAATAATCCCGGCCGGGGCCCATGGCGTCGATCATCGCCAGGTCTCCGGTGGTGGCCGGCGTGAGGGTCGGGGCCATCAGTACACCCCCTCCACCACGTCCTGACCGCCGTCCTCCTGGGTCAGCGGCGCCACGTCGGCCACCGAGTCGCCCAGTTGCCCCGGCAGAGCGGGTATCCGGATGGCGCTGTCGCGTTCGCGGTTGTTGGGCAGGAGCGCGCAGGCGCTCAGATGATGCATGATCACTTGCCCGCGTTCGCCATGAGCGACGGGTCGGCCCGTGTGCGGGTCCACCACCGACAGCGTGAAGTAGGGCGAGAAAGGGTCGTACACGCACGGGTCGTCGTCGCCCAGGCCGGGGCGCTCACCGGCGTTGCCGAGAATCATCGTGCTTCCGTACCCGCTGTAGAGGACCACCTCGGGAAAGATCTCCTGGCGGTAGAGGTCACGGGTGTCGGCATCCATGTGGGTGCCCACCCAGTTGATCGCCCGGACCTTTTCGCGGACCAGCTTGACCAGGTCGTCCCGGCGGGTCAGGCGTTCCAGCACCGGCGGGGTGATCATCAGCACGCCGACGTCCTGGCTCTCCAAGACGTACCCCAGCTGATCGACCAGGTGCTCGGCATACCGGCCGGCGCCCTCGCGATCGCCCGAGCTGATCAGGTGTTTCACCCAGCGGGGGTCCAGGTCGACGGAGAAGGAGAGTCCGCCGCGGCGGGCGGCCTGCCGGGCGATCACCTCGCCCACCATGTGGGGCCCGGTGGGTACGGCGTTGAGCCAGTTCACGCCCTGGGGAATGCCGTGGCGGTCGAGCTGGTCGCTGCTCCAGGCCAGCAGCTGGTCCAGCCAAAGCTGCATCAGAACAACGCGTTTGGGGCCACCAGTGGTGCCGCCGCTCTCGTAGATCCCGATGATCTCGGGGGACCGGCCCAGGCCCCGGGGGATCAGGTCCTCCACCCGGGCGGTGCGCAGGTCGCCGGTGAGGTCGGGAAAGCGCTGGAGGTCGGCGTACTCGCGGATGTCGCGCAGCGGGTCGAAATCCAGCGACGGGGCTCGTTCCAGCCAGAACGGTGAACCGGTCTCGGGGGAGAAGTGCCACCGCATCGTCGCCCGGACGAACTCACCGGGGTCGGGTTGCTGGTCGTGCGGGGTCAGGAGGATCGGGGGAATGTTCATGCTTGAACCTGCCGGATGTCGAGGGCGGGATGACCGGGGCGTTCCGGGTCTTCCTGGGGCCAGCTGATGACGTATCGCCAGGTGCCGTCGGGCGCGCGCCGGGCGACGTCGGTGGCGACCCCGCGGGCGTGGTTCGCCTGCCCGTTCGGCCCGGTGCCGTCGAACCGGAAATCGCTGATCAGCAGCGCAATATCGGGACCGGCCAGCACGTGCCGCAGGGTGGTGGTGATCGGCAGGCCGCGGCCCAGGACGGCGGCGGTGCCAGCCCGGCGCTGCTCACCGCTCAGGACCAGACCCGGCTGGGGCACGAGGATCGCTGTCGGCTCGTACAGCGGCTCCAGCCGCGCCTGGTCGCCGCTGTTGAACGCCGCCGCGAACACGGCGGGCAGATCGTGGGGCCGGTGGGCGCTCATGCCTGGATCCCGACCGGGCCGGTGACGTCGGCCGCGACCAGGGGGGCCACCGGGGCCCGGTCCAGGTGGATGCCGAAGTGCTGCTTGTAGGCGGCCAGTACGGCGGTCTCGTCGGGCAGTTCCTCCACCACGCGCCGACCTTCCTCCAGCCGGACCAGGGTGCTGCCCTTCAGCGTGACCCGGCCCTGCGGGGTGGCCAGGGTGCAGAACAGGTCCTGCAGGAACGGCGACTGCGGGCTGGTGCGCCACCACCAGAGCGTAGGGCCGAAGTCCGCGGGCCGGGCCGGGTGCAAATCGAGCTGGTACAGCGGCTCGCCGTTTCGCCGCACCTCCAGGCCGCCGCCGTCCTGGGTGGGGCTGAGCAGGTACTCCCCGTGCGGGTCCGACTGCGGGGCCGGTTCGACGATGCGCAGCGGCCGGCGGCTGTTGCGGCCGAAACCGGCGTCCACCAGCCAGTCCTCGTCCTCCAAGTGCACCCGCAGGGCCAGGTGGCAGAACGGTGGGCCGAGCGCGCCTCCGCGGTAGACCCGCCCGGGCAGCAGATCGACCTGGTAGCCCAGGGCCTGCAGCAACAACCCGAGCGCGGGGTTGACCTCGTAGCAGCCACCGCCGCGATGCTCTGTGACGATCTTGGTGAGCACCTTCTCGTCCAGGTGGATGGGCTCGTCCAGGTGGTACCCCAGGTTCTCGAACGGCACCGACAGCACGTGCCGTTCCTGAAGGTGGCGCAGGCTCTCCAGATCGGGCCGGGCCGGTCGCCGGGCGCCGATGCGGGCCAGGTAGGCGTCGATCGTTCTCTGGTCCACGGTTCTCCTCCGTCGCAGGGGCTGCCGGTCCTCACCAGCGCAGCAGGGTCAGGCCGAGGCTCATCCCGCCGCCGAACCCGGCCAGCAGCACCAGGTCGCCGGGGGCCGGGCGCCCGGACCGGGCCAGCCGGTCCAGGGCGACAGGCAGGGACGCGGCGCCGGTGTTACCGGTGTCGGCCAGGTACGAACGGATCTGGTCGGGTCGGAAACCCGCCAGGCCGCCCAATTTCTCGATCATCGGGCCATTGGCCTGGTGCGGCACGAAGTGGGCCACCGCAGCGGCCTTCAGGCCCAGTTCCCCGAGGAACGCGGTGATCGCAGGGGCCACCGATTCCTCGACGAACGTGCGCACATCCCGCCCGCGCATGGTGAAGTAGTGCTCCCCACGTTCCAGGGTCTGCACCGAGGCCGGTCGCCGGCTACCTCCGGCCGGCACGGTGATCAGGTCGTGCGCGGAGCTGAAACCGGCCAGCCGGCTGGCCACCTGACGGCGGTGCCGGGAGGCACCCAGCACCACCGCCCCGGCGCCGTCTCCGAACAGCGCCACGGTGCGCCGGTCGGTGGGATCGAGGATGCGGGAGTAGACGTCAGCCCCGATGACCAGGGCCGGCCCCGGCCGCCGGGCCCCGGCCAGCAGGCCCTGGGCCGCCGACAGGGCCAGCACCCAACTGCTGCACACCGCGTTCAGGTCGAACGCGGCCGTGCCCGGCCGGGTCCCCAGGGCGTTGGCGACCAGCGCGGCCGTGGCCGGCTGCGGCACGTCCGGTGTGGAGGTGGCCACCACGACCAGGGAAACGTCGGGCGCCTCGAGCCCGGCGTCCTCCAGGGCGGCCCGGGCGGCCGCCACCGCAAGGTCGGAGGTGGCCTCGTGCGGATCCACCCAGTGCCGGGACTGAATCCCTGTCTTGAGGGTGATCCAGGCGTCGTCCACCCCCGCCGCGGGGGCGATCTCGTCATTCTTGACCACCCGCGCGGGCAGGTGACTGCCGGTTCCCAGGATCCCCAGGGAAAGAGCGACGCCCGACTCCAGGTGGGTGGTGATCACCGCACACCCCCCTGGCTGGGCATCCGGTCCAGCAGGCGTCCCACCACGCTGCCCAGGATGCGTACCCCGTCCCGGGTGAGTACCGATTCGGGGTGGAACTGCATGGACGCGAACAACTCGCCCTGCATCGCGTGGACCTCCCCGGTCACCGTGTCGCGGTCCACGCGCACCGGCCCGGCCTGCCGGTGGGTGAAGGCCGCGTGATCGGAGAAGACCGCGAACGCGTTGTAGAAACCCACCTTCTCGGCCCGGCCGAACACCTCGACGTGGCGCTGGAGTCCCTGGCTGGGTGTGTCCCGCCGACGCACCGGCAGGCCCAGGCCGAGCCCGAGTACCTGATGGCTCAGGCAGACGGCCAGGAACGGTCGCCGCGCGGTCAGGAGGTGCTCGGTTGCCTCGTGCAGACGCCCGATCCGGGCGTCCGTGCGATCGCGGGGGTCGCCCGGCCCCGGCCCTAGAATGACCAGGTCATGCGCGTCCAACGGAGCGGCCCGGTGATGCGGCACCAGGTCCACCTCCAGACCCAGGAAGCGCAACTGCTGGGCCAGCATCGCGGTGAAGGTGTCCTCCGCGTCGATCACCAGGACTCGGGCCCCGGACAGGCTGCCGATGTGCTCCTCGGGCGCCGCCCCGGACAGCCAGAAGGCCGCGATGTCGCTGTTGCGTCCGGCCAAGGCGCTGGTGACGCTGGGATGGGCCGAGAACCGCTGCGCCGGGCGCCCGTCCAGGGCGGCCAGCGGCCCGGCCGCCTTGGCCACCGTCTCGGCCACCTCGGCGTCCGGGTCGGAATGGCGCACCAGCGTGGCGCCCACGTCCAGGCGTAGGTGCCCGGACGCGTCGATGTCGCTGGTGCGGATCAGGATGGTGGAGTCCAGGGCCGCCGCGCCGTCGGGCTCGCGCTCGATCAGGCCCAGCACACCGCTGTAGTAGCCGCGACCGCGGGTCTCGTAACGGGCGATCACCTCGCACGCGTTCTGCAGCGGGCTGCCGGTGACGGTGGGCGCCAGTAGCGTCTCGCGCAGGATGTCGCGCGGATCGCCGTTGCTGTGCCCGTGGATCAGGTACTCGGTATGGGCCAGCTGCGCCATCTCGCGCAGGAACGGCCCGGCCACCCGTCCGCCGCCCGGACAGATGCGGGCCATCATCTTGAGTTCCTCGTCCAGCACCATGTACAGCTCCTCGGTCTCCTTGCGGTCGCCGAGGAAATGCAGCAGCCCTTCCAGGCTGGGCCCGCTGCGTGGATAGCGGTACGTGCCGCTGATCGGGTTCATCGAGACCGTGCCGTGCCGCAGCGCCACGTGCTGTTCGGGACTGGCTCCCACCAGGGTCCGGTCGCCGGTGTGCACCAGAAACGTCCAGTAGGAGCCCTTCTCGTTCTCCAGCAGCCGCCGGAAGAACGACAGCGCCTGGGCGGGGGAGTACCCCTCCAGATCGGCCTCGAAGGAGCGCTTGATGACGAAGTTTGCGCCCTCACCAGCGCCGATCTCGTTCTTCAGTACCGAGGCCACCAGATGCCGGTAGCTTTCGTCATCGGTGTCGAAACCGGCCCGGCGCAGCTTGACCGGCTGGTCCGGCAGCCGGCGCAGAGCCATGTCCAGATCCACCTCGGCGTACCCCTGCACCGGCATGGCCAGCAACTGCGCGTCGTCCTCCAGCGCTGTGAACCCGCGCTCGGTGACCTGCCGGAAGGGCACCAGGACCAGCACTCGCGGCGCCTGCGGCACCTCGGCCAGCCGTTCGTGCCCGCTGAAGGACCCGGTCAGGACCTCCAGCACCCCGGCACCCGCAGGATGCCCGCCAGGCCGGTGCAAGAGGGCGAAGGGTGAACCGGTGTCCGCCAGCACGGTGTCCAGAAGATCACTCATGGCGCGACCCGTTTCGTGGTGGTGACTACCGCACAGGCACTGGCCGCGTAGTCCAGGGCCAGACGGTGATCCCGGAGGGAGAAGTCACCGGTGGCGTCGGCGACCAGGAACGTCTGCACGTCGTGCTGGAAGGCATCGGCCAACGTCATCAGCACCCCCACGTGGGCGTACACCCCGCACACCACCAGCTGGTCGCGGCCGGACGCCTGGATCTGCTCGCGCAGACCGGAACGGACGAACGCGCTGTAGCGCCATTTCGTGAGCTGCCAGTCGTCCTCGCGTGGTGCGATCGGAGCGGGCACGCCCCGATCGTCGGGCCGCGCGCTCATGCCCGGCCCCCACACGTCGGCGAGCAGGCCGCGTTGCTGCGGCGTCATCGCGCCCGGCTGCAGGCTGTAGGCCACCTGCACCCCGTGACCGCGCGCCCAGGCCAGCAGCTCACCGGCCCGGGCCAGGAGCTGGTCGCGCAGCGGCCTGGGGAACGGCCGCAGGAAGAAGTGCTGCAGGTCGTGTACCAGCAATACCGCCCGCGCCGGATCGACTTGCCAGGTAGCCACATTGGTCGGAAGGTCGCCCTCCGAGGGGAGGGGATAGGGCTGGATCGGGGCAATGCTTCGCACAGTTTTCTCCTCGTGGCCGGACGTTCAGACGCCCAGGGTGGCGCCGCCGTCGACGGTCAGGGTCTGGAGTGTGATGTGGCCGGCCCGGTCGGAGAGCAGGAAGACCACGGCCTCCGCGATGTCTTGCGGGAGAGCCAGTTTCCCCAGCGGGATGCCGAGTCGATAGGTGTCCAGCCGCCCGCCCAGTGTCTCCTGGCGACCGGATTCGTCGTGCCACATGCCGGTCAGCATCGGGGTGTGGGTGGAGCCCGGGGCAACCACGTTGCAGCGGATCCCGTGCCCGGCGACCTCCAGCCCCAGGCACTTGGTGTACATGGCCGCCGCTGCCTTCGAGGCCGCGTAGGCGGCCATGCCGGTACGCGGGGTCTGCGCGGCATTGGAGGCGATGGTGACCACGGCACCGCGCCGTCGGGTGAGCATCCGGTTCACCACCGCCCGGCAGACGTGGAAGGTGCCGGTGACGTTCACGTCGAACGTGTGGGCCCACTCATCGTCGGTCAGACCGTGGGCCTGCCCCAGGTGCAGCACCCCGGCCCCGTTGACCAGGTAGTCGGTCGGTCCCAGCCGACGCTCGGCCTCTGACACCACGTGCTCGACCTGCTTGGCGTCGGTCAGGTCGGCCTGCAGGGCCTCCACCCACAAGCCTTGCGAGGTCAGGCCGCCGACGAATTCCTCGAGCCGATCGGCGTCGTGGTCCACCGCCGCCACCCGGGTGCCGAGGGCGGCCAGGGTTTGCGCGACCACGGATCCGATGCCACCGGCCGCCCCGGTGACGAACGCGGACCGGGCCCGGAACGGGCTGTCGGTCATGGTTGTCATCAGTTCTCCCAGGCCGAGATGACGGAAAGCGCTTGGGACATGCTCAGTCGGGGGTCGCAGGCGGTCAGGTAGGCGGCGTCCGGCGCGTCGACCGCGGCCAGATGTGCCGCGTCGGCCACGCATTCGGTGACGGCGTCGGGAGTGGCTTCCAGATGCAGCCCGCCCGCCGCGCCGCCGTTCTCCTCCACCGCGCGGCGGAACTGGCGCACCTCCTCGATCAGCGACGTAATCAGACGCGTCTTGCGTCCGCGGGGTGAGGAGATGGTGTTGCCGTGCATCGGGTCGCACATCCAGATCACCGGATAGCCCTCTTCCCGAACCACTTTCACCAGGTCGGGCAGTCGGCTGCCGGCCAGGTCGGCCCCGATCCGCGCGATCAGGGTGAGTCGGCCGGGACGGCGCCTCGGGTCCAGACGTTCGCACAGGGTCAGTAGCTCGGCGGCCGACATCTGTGGGCCCACCTTGCAGGCCACGGGATTGGCCACCCGGGAGAGCAATTCCACGTGTGCCCCGTCGGGGTGCCGGGTGCGCTCGCCGATCCACGGCCAATGGGTGGAGGTCAGCAGCAGCCGGCCGTCGTCGAGCCGGCGCAGGGCGGGCACCTCGTAGTCCAGCAGCAGGGCCTCATGGCTGGTCCACACCGGGGAGTCGACCCCGGCGCCGTGCGGTAGCTGTGAGCGCAGGGCCTGCATCACCCCCGCCGCGGCGTCGTGGCACAGCAGTATCCGCCGGGGGTCGGGCAGGCGGTGCAGCAGGCCCGGCAGGGGGGAGTTGACCATGTGCCCGCGGAACACCGGAAGTTCTGTGCCCTGGACGTTCTCGCTGGTCTGGGAACGGGGTTTGACATACTGGCCGGCGATCCGCCCGACCCGCACCACGGGCTTACCGGTGCTCATCCGCAGCGCCCCGGCCAGGGTGTCCAGCAGGCCTGCCTTGCGGATGACGTGGGTGGGGGAGGACTGCTCGGGATCTTCGGCACAGTCCCCGGCCTGCAGTACGTGCACCCGCCCGGCGGCCACCCGGCTCAGGTGCGAGCTGAGCAGGTCCACCTCGGCCGGGCGCACCAGAGGGGCGCGCTCCAGCAGTTCCCGGTGCACCGAGTGCAGGACGTCCGGGTCGGGCCACAGCGGCTGTTGCCGGGTGGGCAGGGCGCCGAGCTCGTCCATCAACTGGCGGAACGTGGCCGGGTCGGTGGTCCCGTTCCAGGGGGACTGCCCGCCGCGGCGGGATCGGCCGTCGGTGCGCGGATCGGGATGGTGCGGGTTTCTGGAGCGGTGGCCGGCCCGGTGCACGGGCACGGCCGGGTTCAGGGTGCTGACGTCGGACACAGATGACTCCTGGCAGGCAGAAGGGCGCGCTCCCGGCCGTAAGGGCCGTCGGGAGGCGTGGTGTCGGTGTTCTCGGACCAGGTCTGCGAGTGCGACCGCTCAGGTCTGGGCGGGCCGATCGCCCTGCACCAGGGCGCGCGCGATGCCCACCGTGCGGCGGGCCAGAAACTCCGCGGCCCCCAGGTTGTCCGGATCGACGTTGCCCGGCTCGTTGCGGGAGACATTGCTCGCGCCGTACGGGTTGCCGTTGGCCGGGCGGAACAGCAGCGGCTCGGTCGACCCGCTGGAGACGATCAGCGCCCCCCAGTGGCAGAAGGCGTTGTGCAGCGCCAGGATCGCGCTGACCTGCCCACCGTGCGGTGCCGAGCCCGAGGTGAACACCGAGACCACCTTACGGTCGAGCTGCCCGGCGATGGACGGTTTGGCCGTGGTGTCGACGAAGTGCAGCACCGGTGCTGCCGGCAGCCCGAACCGCACCGGTGTGCCGACCATGATGGCGTCGGCCCAGACGAGATCGTCCACACTGGCGTGCGGCACGTGGGCGATGCGCTCGCGGTGCGACGTCGAGGCCTCCTCGTCGGTGGTCGGCGGATGCTCGACCAGATCGGGGATCACCCGCAGACGCACCTGGGCCCCGGCCTTCTGGCCGGCCTCGGCGGCGGCCGCCCCGAGCAGATGGGTGTTTCCGGTCGCCGAGTAAACCACCACGGCAAGCCTGACGTTCATCGAACTTCCCCCCGGAGTCATCGATTGATCAGGCATCAGCCTGGTCGAAAATTGTCACTTCCGCCACCCTTTCGAAACAATTAGTGCGATTTGTTCGATTAGGCGCCTGTCCCGACCAGGAACTCCGGGACAGCCGGTACCTCCTGGTCGAACTCGGTGGTTCCGTGCATCCAGGCCACACCGTCGTGAAGTTCCTGTACGGACATCCTTGCCAGCAGGTCGTTGCGGGCCGTGGCCGCCTCGCCGGCCGCATGCCACAGCTCGGTACTGCGACGGGCGGCCCGAGTGATGGCTGCGGTGCGGCGCTTTCTGCCCTCGGCATACCGTCGCAGCGCGGTCCGTAAGGGTTCCGGGCCGGGGTCTGGCCCCAGGCGTGCCAGATGATCGCTGAGCACCACCACGTCCTCCAGTGCCTGGCATGCGCCCTGGGCGGCGTAGTGCAGCATCGGATGGGCCGCATCACCCAGCAAAGCCACCTGGCCGTCGCACCAGGTCGCCTGCGGGTCCCGGTCGACCAGCACCCAGGAGCGCCAGTCCCGGCCCAGTTCCAGCAGTTCCCGGGCCTGCGGGGCGAACTCCGCGAAGATCGAGGTGACTCGGGAAGCCTCCACGGGGACCCCGGAGACGGCGGTGCTGGCGCCGTCTTGATGGCTGGGCGCCAGGTTCAGGTAGTCGCCGCCGGCGATCGGGTAGTGAACGAAATGCCGCCCGGGACCGGCCCACCAGGTCACGGCGCTGTTCCACAACCGGTCGGGGACCTCGTCGCGCGGTACGATCGAGCGGTACACGGTGATGCCCGAGACCAAGGGCTCTCCGTCGTCGAGCAGCTGGCGGCGTACCGTCGAGCGCACGCCGTCGGCGCCGATCACCACATCGCCCTCCACGTCACCGCCGTCGGCCAGCTGGACCCGCACCTGGGCCCGCCGGTCCTGCTCGTGCCGGTAGCCGGTGACCGGGCACCCCGCGCGCAGGGTGATCAGCCGGTTCTGCCGGCAGCGCTGCAGCAGGGCGGTGTGCAGCTCACCGCGGTGCACCACGAGATAGGGCTGCCCGAAACGTTCTTGGTATTGCCCGGTGAGGGGCATCCGGGCCACGGCTGCTCCGCTCAGGCCGTCCATGAAACGCAGTTCCTCGATCCGCACCGCACGCCGGCGCACCAGGTCGCCGACCCCCAGACGATCCAGGGCGTGCAGACCGTTGGGCGCGATCTGGATCCCGGCGCCCAGTTCGCTGAACTCCGGGCTGCGTTCCAGGACGGTGATCCGGTGGCCGAGGGCGGCGACGCCGATCGCCGTGGCCAGCCCGCCGATGCCGCCGCCGACCACGACGACGTGCATCAGGAGTGCTCCTGGCCGAGGCTGCGCGCCAGTTCCAGGCGCTTGATCTTGGTGGTGGCGGTCTGCGGCAGCTGTTCGAGGCGCAGGTGCACCGGCTCGGCCATCGGGGGTAGGTTCGCCGTCACTGCCCGCCAGGCCTCCGGGTCCAGCCGGCGGTCGTCCACCGTGCAGACCACCGGCACCGCCCGCCCGTCCCGGCCGGGCACGATCACCACTTCCTCGAGGTCGTCCAGGCCGGCGAAGAGCACGTCCTCGGCGGCCAGGGTGCTGCCGAAGCCGGGGATCACGTCGACCTCGCGGTCCAGCAGGTAGATACGGCCCGAGCGGGTGCGGTAGCCCAGATCGCCCATCCGCCACCAGCCGCCGTCCAGCTGCCCGGCGTACCGTTCGTCCTCTCCCAAGTACGTGAGAACCCGCCCGTCGGTGCGAACCTCGATGTACCCGGGGTTGTCCGCCGAAACTGCCTGCCCGTCCCGCGAGACCACCCGCGCGCTGGTCATGCCCGGGAAGGTGCGCCCCACGCACCGCCCGCCCTTGGCCGAGAGCCGGCGCCGACGGGTGAAGGCGCGGGCCACCACGGGACCCACCTCGCTCTGGCCGTAGAGCTGGCCGAACACCGGGAACCGGTGCCCGGACGCGTGGAGCAGGCGGTGCACGGTGCGGGGATGGATGGCATCGAACGTGCTGCTGAAATATTTCACCGACGCCAGCGGGCGGCGCGGGTCCGCGGCGAGCCGTTCCCACTTCACGAACGTGTTGGGGTGCGCCTCCAGCACCCCAGGCCGGATCCGGGCGAAGATCTCTGCCACGTGCTCCGGTTCGTCCTCACGCAGGACCACGATCGGGAATCCGCGCAGGGCGGCGATGGCCACCGCTGTGACCAGACGGGAGTGCACGAAGGACACGTGCATGGCGACGGGTCGGCGCTTGCGCACCAGGGAGGCGACCGCGGCCTGCGGCCGGTACCGTGCCTCGAACGTACGGCTGGTGTGGACCGCCAGTTTCGGCAGGCCGGTCGTCCCGGAGGTGTGCGTCACCAGGGCCGGGTGGTCGGGGGAGGTGGCCACCGGCTCCACCCGCGGTGCATGACGTAGTGAGCGCAGGTCCACCGCACCCGGGTGCCGGCCTGAGGTCAGCAGGATCTGGCGGGTCAGCCGGCCCACCGTCTCCGGCAGTTCCTGCTCCAGCTTGACCTGGTCGGTGCACAGGTAGGCGTTCTCGATCCGGGCCAGTAGTTGAGATACCACGTCACCGGGCAGCTTCGGGGACAGCAGCACCGGCACCGCGCCGATCCGGTTGGCCGCGAAGGCGATCAGCGGGATGTCGAAGCAGTCGTTCTTGTAGACCACGATCCGCTCGCCCGGGCGTACGCCGGCGGCCCACAGGCGGGAGGCGATGTCGGCCACCAGGTCGGCGACCTCGGTGATGGTGAGCCGACGGCCCAGTTCCGGGGCGACATCGAGATCATGGTCCAGCACCAGGATGTTGGCCGGGTGCCGCCGCGCGGCCCGGTCGAACAAGGTGCCCAGGCCGATGCCTGCGTTGCCCACGCGCTGGAGGATCATCTGCCCGCCGCCTCGACCACGGCCTTGATCCGACGCACCGTCGCGGCCATGTCCTGCTCGATCTTGACCCCCCACTCGCGGAAGAACCGGTCACGGCCGTCCTGGTCGAGGTCGGCCACGATGCCACGGATGCCCTCGGTCGCCTCACCCATCCGGAACTGGTGCCGCAGAATCGTTTTCGGGCCGTTCTCCAGCAGCTCGTAGGTCCAGATGCTGTCCTGGGCCTGACCGGACCGGGTGCGCATGGCCCAGGAGAACAAGGACGGTGCGTCGGCGGCCACCACCTCAGCCTCGGTAGACCATTCGCCACGCACGACCGGTGCCCACGCGACCACGTCGGGACTGCGCTCGTTGTGACCCCGGAATACCGATCCGGTGGTGGCCGGTGCGCCCTCGATCCACTCGCCGCCGCGGCATTCGGTACTCCATTCCCCCGAGCGCGGCAGGTCGGTGACGACGGCGTAGACGATCTCGCGGAGCGCGGCGATCTCGATCTCGGCGGAAGCCTCGAACAAATGCTTGTCGGTCGTTGTTTTCGCCATACCAGGATCATTGACGCTGATTTTTCACGTTGCTAACTTCGGGCATCTAGTCTGTCAGGTTCGTTCCGGTAGGCCCCCTTCCGCGGGTATCCGGGCTCCTTCTCCGTAGTTCCCGAAGTCAACATGGGGGATCCATGCGCGCGGCCATGATCGACACGACCGGTTCGGCGGACGGCATCATTTATCGCGAAACAGTTAACCCGGTGGTCATTCCCGGAACAGTTCGGGTCCAGGTCCTGGCCAGCGCGGTGAACAACGTGGACACGTTCGTCCGGTCGGGCCGGTTCCGTACGAAGCTTCCCATGCCCTTCGTCGTGGGCCGGGACCTGGTGGGGACGGTGGTGGAAATCGGCGACGGGGTATCTCGTTTCAGGCACGGTCAGATGGTGTGGAGCAACAGCCTGGGGCATGACGGGCGACAGGGGGCGGCCGCGGAAGAGGCTCTGGTGCCCGCCGACCGGCTCTACCCGGCTCCTCCCGGCGTGGCCCCGCAGGACCTGGTGGCGTCGGTGCATCCGGGTGTCACGTCGTGGCTGGCGCTCCACCGATGGGCGCGAATTCGTTCTGGGGAAACTGTTCTCGTGCACGGAGGCGGTGGCAACGTGGGTGCGGCGGCGATCGTGATCGCTCGTGATGCCGGGGCCACGGTCATCTCGACGTCCTCGGCTGCCGATCTCGGATACTGCCGCTCGCTGGGCGCTTCGGTGGCTCTGGACTACCGCGATCCGGACGGGGCGGGCTACCTGATGGGTACCTGGGCCGGCCGGGTGGACGTGGTGATCGACACCTCCGGGCAGAACGACCTACCCACATCCGTGGCGCTTCTCGCGCGCCGCGGCCGGATCGTGCTGCTGGCCGGGGCGGGCGCCCTGCCCGTTCTGCCGGTCGGTCAGCTCTACATGAACGACGCCAGCGTGATCGGTTTCGTCATCTCCCACGCTACCGTCGACGAATTATCCGACGGGGCGAGGGAGATCAGTCGTCTTCTGGCCGCCGGAACGCTGCGGCCGCGGAGCGTGGAACTGCGTCCACTGAGCTCCGCGGCGCAGGTGCACCGGAGTCTGGAGGCCGGTGAACTAGGTGGCCGCCGTGTCGTTCTGGTTCCGCAGACGAGCCCTCTGATCGAGCGCCTCGACGGTGGTCGGCCGCTCACCACCTGAGACGCTGTCGTGCTCGTGCGGCTGCGCCGGGGTATCGTCCGGCGCAGCAGTGGTGTCGCCGGCGGGGAGGTCGGTACGGAAGTTCAGGGCGATCGCCGCCGTCAGGAGGACTCCGGCCACGATGATCAGGATGCTGGTCCTCATTCCCTCGGTGAGGTCCTGCGCCGACACCGCGTCGGTGGCCTCGGTGACGCCACTGATCCGGTTGGCGATGCCCACCAGCACGGCCAGACCCACGGCCGAGCCGATCTGCTGGCCCGTCGACACGATCCCCGATCCGATTCCCTGATCCTGCCAGGGCAGTCCCACGGCGGCGGCAGCGAACATGGTGGCGAAGACCACGCCCTGGCAGATGCTGAGAACCAGCAGGCCGGGAAGGATCTCGAGGTAAGACGCCTCGGGCGACATGAAGACGACCATACCGACGATGCCGGCCGCGCCGACCAGCAGCGCGGTCGTGATGGTCGGCCGGATCCCGAACCGGCTGGCCAGCCGTCCGCCGGCGATCGACCCGCAGAACCCGGCGATCATCGGCGGTACCAGGGCCAGTCCGGTGCGCAGGGCGCTGTAGCCGTGCACGCTCTGGAAGTACTCGGTGAGGAAATACAGAAGGGTGCCGAAAGTCGCCATGAACAGGAAGGTCACGCTCACGCCGGTGCCCAGGTTGCGGTTGTGGAACAGCCGGAAGGGCAGCAGCGGCTCGGGGCTGCGCTGCTCGATCACGGTGAACGCCACCAGCAGCAGCACCCCGGCCACGAGCGAGCCGAGCACCACCGGTGATGTCCAGCCGGACACCGGTCCCTGCACCAGGGTGACGATCACCAGCGTCACCCCGGCGGTCGCGGTGAGGGCGCCGGGGGCGTCGAAGGTGCGCCGCCGCTCCTGAGGGGTGTCGGGGTCGATCAGCCCGAAGGCCGCGATCAGGGCCCCGGCGGCCAACGGTACGTTCACGGAGAACACCGCCGACCAGCCGAACCACTCCACCAGCAGGCCACCCAGCAGGGAACCCACGACCATGCCGCTGGCCCCGGTGGCGGCCCAGACCGACAGGGCCAGGTTGCGTTCGCGCCCTTCGGCGAAGGTACCGAAGATCAGCGCCAGCGTGGCCGGGAACAGTAGTGCCCCGCCCACCCCCTGCAGTGCCCGGCCCGCGAGCAGCAGCCACGGCTCGAAGGCCACGGCGCCGATCAGGGAGGAGACCGCATAGGTGGCCAGGCCGGCGACGAACATCCGGCGCTTGCCCAGCAGGTCGCTGGCCCGCCCGCCGAGCAGCAGGAAGCCGCCGAAGGCGACCGCGTAGGCGCTGATCACCCATTGCAGGGTGGCCGGGGAGAAGTCCAGGTCCGAGCCGATGCGCGGAAGCGCCACGTACACGATGTTGTAGTCGATCGAGATGATCAGCTGCGCGAACGCCAGCAGCCCGAGCACCGGGCCGATCCGTCGCGTGGTCGAGCCGGCCGAAGTGTCGGTCATCGTCGCCCCCTTCGAGTGCGTGCGGTTGAGGTCAGGCGGCCTGGATGAAATCCCGGATCGCCGCGACGAACGCGTCGGGCTGCTCCAGCGGCACCACGTGCCCGCTCGCGACCTCCTGGTACTGGCTGCCCGGGATGGCCGCGTGCAACCGTCCGGAGGCCGCGACCGGCACCGTGGCGTCGTCGGCCAGGCCCACCACCAGCGTCTGCGCCCGGACCTGGGGCAGGAGTTCGCGGACGTCGAGCGTCTGGCACAGGTCGATCTGGCGGATCAGGTTGGGGGTGGGCTTGAGGTTGGGCACGATCGCCTCGACCTGCTCGCGCCCGATGGTGTTGAGGAACCCGTGGCTGAACCCGGTGAAGGTGGAGTATCGGCCGAAGGCATCGTCATCCAGGTCGGCCAGGCGGCGCCATACCCGGAACATGTTGCGCTGGTACTCGTCGGCCGAGGCCAGGTCCCATCCGGCCACCAGCACCAGACGGCGCACCACCTCGGGGCGGCGTGCGGCCACGGCCACGGCCACCGGCGAACCGAGCGAGAACCCGGCCAGGTCGACCTGATCGGCGCCGAGGTCGTCGATCACGGCCAGCACCTGCTCGGCCAGCCGTTCGACGGTCAGCGGGGCGCCGTCGTCGATGACCGGCTCAGTTCCCGAGAGGTCGGGCACCACCACGGTGTTGCCGGCGAATCGCTCCAGCAGGTGGCCGAACTGGATCTCGGCGTTGGGTCCGGTG
The DNA here is from genome assembly GCF_030269305.1 of Kineosporia sp. NBRC 101731. Taxonomy (NCBI): domain Bacteria; kingdom Bacillati; phylum Actinomycetota; class Actinomycetes; order Kineosporiales; family Kineosporiaceae; genus Kineosporia; species Kineosporia sp. NBRC 101731. The sequence goes on along the minus strand of NZ_BSTC01000012.1, from coordinate 174,277 downwards.
CCGTGCACCAGCACCAGTACCGGGCCCTCACCGGTGACCCGGTACGGAATCTTGGCGCTGCCGACGGAGATGGTGGGCATGGAAGTCCCCCTGAAGGGTTGGGTTGCCTCGCGGACCGGGTGCGACCGGACGCGGACGAAGGTGCCGGATGGTCATTGGCGACCCTGTCACGGCCCGCCCTCACCCGGAATGGGACCGTCGTGACTAGGACTGACGATCCTGCCCTAGGCCCTCACGGACGGCGAGCATGCCGCGTAAGACTGGGGCCGTCCGAAGCTGCGCCGTCACGAGGAGGACGCACGGCGATGAGCATTCCCCAGGTAGATCTGCAGCCCTGGTTCCACGGTTCCGCCCGCGACCGGAGCGCCGTCGCGAGCCAGGTCGACCGGGCCCTGCAGGAGTCAGGCTTCCTGCTGGTCTCCGGGCACGGTGTGGACCCGGAGCTGCCGCGTGCCACGCGTGCCGCGGCCCGGCGGTTCTTCGCGCTTCCGAAGGCCCTCAAACAGTCCTACGAGACCACGGTCGGGGGCCGGGGCTGGCAACCGCCGGGAGTGGAGGCCAACGGCGCCTCCGAGGGCCTGAAGACGCCACCGGACCTGAAGGAGTCGTACTCCTCGGGTTCGGAAGGCTCCGGCCCGCACGATGCCGACCCGTTCTGGCACCCGCAGAACGTCTGGCCCGGTGAGGTCCCCGAGATACGAACCACGTTCAGTGCTTACACGGATGCCATGCGCCGACTGTCGGACGAGCTGCTGATGCTGTTCGCCGCCGCATTGGAGCTGGAGCCGGACCACTTCACCCGGCACACCCGCCGGCCCAAGTTCACCCTGAACGTCAACCGTTACCCTTCGCTGAACGAGACGGGGGCGCCGCAGGAGGGGCAGTTCCGGATCGGGCCGCACACCGATTTCGGAACCCTCACGGTGCTCGACCGCGAACCTGGCGTCGGCGGGCTGCAGGTCAGCGGCGATGACGGTGGCTGGGTGGACGCGCCCTACGAGGAAGGCGCCCTGACGGTCAATATCGGCGACATGATGGCGCGCTGGACCGGCGACCGGTGGCGTTCGGCCCGGCACCGGGTGCTGCCGCCGCACGCCAGCGCCCCTGACGAGGACCTGGTCTCGCTGGTGTACTTCTACGTCACCGACATGGAGGCGCGTATCGCCTCTCTGCCGGAACCGGTCGGGGTGCGTGGTTATCCCGAGGTCGGGGCGGTGGACTACCTGCGCGAGAAGCTGGCCTCCATCACGGTTTCCTGATTCGTGACCGTGATGCGCGAACGGGTGGACGCCCCGGTCCCGGACCGGGGCGTCCACCCGTCAGGGATCGGGTAACCGTTCAGGAAGGAGTGAAGTCGTCCCGGTGGTCGATCGCCCACCGCCCGAACGTCAGCGCCGGACGGCCGGTGATCGAGGCCACCAGATCGTTCACCGCGTAGGGAATCCCGTCCGTGGCAGCCCAGTAGGCCAGGGTGGCGTCGAGCACCCAGTCCGGCACGTGCTCACCCAGGGCCCGACGGGCATCCTGCGGCGTCACCTCCTCGAACCGCACCGGTCGGCCGATCGCCCGGCCGATCAGGTCGGCCTGCTCGCGCTGACTGACCGATTCAGGTCCGGTGATCGAGTAACTCGCGCCCCGGTGGGCCCGGTCCGCAGAGGTGAGCACGGTGGCGGCCACCGCGGCGATGTCCCGCTCGTGAATGGCGTCCGAATGTGAATCCGGGTAGGGGAATCGCACCACGCCGTCGGCCCGGATCATCGAGTCCCAGCCCCACAGAAGGACGTTCGAGGCGAAGTTGGCCGGCCGCAGGAACGTGTACTCCAGTCCGGCCGCGGTGACGGCGTCCTCGACCGTCTCGTGCATCGCGGCCAGCGGCGCCCGCTCCGGGATGCTCTGCACCTCCAGCGAGGTATGGGACGAGAGCAGCACCACATGTTCCACCCCGGCCGCGGCGGCGGCCTCGGCGACCGCCCCGGCACCGTCCGGAACCGCGTACAGAAAAATCGAACTGACGTCCTTGAGGGCGTCCGGCAGCGTCTCGGGGCGGGTCAGGTCGGCGGCCACCACCTCCACCCCCTCGGGGACCGACAGCCGCTGCGGGGTGCGGGCGCCGGCACGTACCTCCGCGCCGGCACCCACCAGTTCCCTGACCACGAGGGCCCCGACGCGGCCTCCGGCTCCGGTGACGAGAATCTTCCCGGTCATTGACGGGTCCTTTCCGTTGGACGGGATTCGTGCGGGCGGAGCACCTCACGGGCGTCGGCGGAGGCCTGCTGGGGGATCTTGCGACGGGAGGCCCATCGCCGGGTCGCCGGGCGCTCGAGGACGGCGTAGAGCACCGCGGACAGGGCCACCGTGGTGGCGGCCAGTCCGATGAGGACGAGAATGGCCTGGGGAACGGTGAACTCGCTGATCCGCGTGACGTCGCGGATGATCTCCAGGCCCTGGGTGATGACAATGAAGTGCAGCAGGTAGAACGCGAACGATCGATCTCCGAGCCAGACCGCGACCGGTGCGGAGAACCCGGTCCGGGTGCCGCGCACGTCCGCCGCGGCGGCCGCCGCGACCAGCAGCACGGCCGGCAGGGCACCCATCGAGCGCTGCGCGTACAGGTACGGCACGAACTGCGCCAGCCCGATGGCCGCGGCCATCACCAGCAGCGAGGGCAGCACCCCGATGTTGCGCCAGCGCCCGGCAAGCACCGCCCGGGCCACCAGGATGCCCAGCGCGAAGTCGGCCAGCCGCGAGATCGGGAGCACGTAGACCAGCCAGTACTGCAGTGACGAACTGTCCAGGCCCCCGGGCACGTTCGGGGTCTCGGACAAGAACGTGTAGGCCAGGAAAGGACTGGCGGCGATGAACGTCAGCACCCCGGCGATCCAGAACTTCAGGGCCGGCGCCGGGATCCGCCGGATCAGGCCCAGCAGCAGGGGGAAGGAGGCGTAGAAGAAGGCCTCGGCGCCCAGGGACCAGCCGGGTGGGTTGACGGCGAAGTAGGTGTCGAAGTCGGGCACCCACACCTGCAGCATGAACAGGTTCAGGGTGGCGCTCCAGGCCGGTGTGGTGGCTGCCGCGAACAGCAGCATGGCCAGGCCCCAGGCCACCGCGTAGTTGGGGTAGATCTTGACGAACCGGCGGCGCCAGAACGCGCCGGGGGTGTCCTGCCAGCGGGCTGACCAGGTCAGGACGAACCCGCTCAGCACGAAGAAGAACTCGACGCCGAAGGCGCCCAGATCTCGGGCTATCTCAGCGTACCGCGTCCCGGCCGGGCCGTAGCCCAGGACAGCGATGGTGGGGATGAGTAGCGAGGCGTGGTAGAGGAAAACCAGGACAGCGGCCGGAAAACGTAGACCGGTCAGGGAAGGCAGGCGTGGCTGCGCCGGCGTTGCGGTGAGTGCGTCGTCTCTTCGTGCGGTCTCGGGCATCTCGGGTCCCCCCTGGGCTGGGTGCATGACGACGGCAAGGGTTACCCGTGGGGATCGGCGCTCCAAGTATCGTGACCGGAATATGTCTACTCGGGTGTGGGCCAGCCTCCGTAGGGACGGGTGATGGCCTCCAGCGCATGCCCGTCGGGGTCGTCGAAGTACACGCCGCGACCGCCGTCGCGGCGGTTGATCCGTCCCTCGCCGCGGTGCTCGGGGCCGCCCCAATAGGTCAGCCCGCGCTCGTGCAGGCGTCGCAGCAGATCGTCGAATTCGATGTCCTCCAGCAGGAAGGCGTAGTGCTGGGAGGGCACGGGTCCGGTCACCGACAGGAAGTCCAGGGTGACGCCGTTGCCCAGGACCACGCCGGTGAACGGTGGATCCTCCACCGGTGCGGGCAGTCCCAGCAGGTCGGCCAGGAATCTGGCCGAACGACGCTGGTCGGCCGACCTGACGATGGTGTGGTTGAACTGTGCCGCCATCTTCGTCTCCCTGACGGGCCGGTGGGTGAGGTCGCGCGCGACCGAGTTGACAGATCATCGGCCGATCGCGTGCGTGCGAACCGGCCGGCAGACAAGAGTTTCCTGGTGAGCAGAAATGCGCAACCTGTCGATCGGCTGGCCGCGTCCCTGCCGGGCCGGGTCCGCGCCCCACGATTGCCCGAAGCGGGTTTCAACACCGGTGTGTCCTGCCGGCCGATGGCGGTGGTGGAGGTCGGGCAGTCGCAGGAGGTCGCCGCGGCCGTGCGTTTCGCCGCCGAACGGGACCTGGCGGTCGGGGTGCGGGCCACCGGGCACGGGTCGGTGCCGGTGGGCCCGGAGGCGATCCTGGTCGACACGGCGGCGATGGACGGGATCCAGATCGACGCTGATACCCGAACGGCGCGGATCGGGGCGGGCGTGCGTTCGGGTGATCTGGTCGCATCGGCCGCCGCGCTGGGGCTGGCCCCGCTCAACGGCGCCTCACCGTCGGTGGGCACGGTGGGGTACACGCTGGGCGGCGGGATCGGGCCGCTGGGCCGGGCCCACGGTTTCGCCGCCGACCACGTGCGGGAGCTGGAGCTGGTCACGGCCGAGGGAACGGTGCAACAGGTCACCGCCGATCGTGAACCCGACCTGTTCTGGGCGTGCCGCGGCGGCAAGGGAAACTTCGGCATCGTCACCGCGATGACGCTGGACCTGGTCGAGATCGAGGACTTCTACGGCGGCGGGCTGTGGTTCGCGGCCGCGGCGGGTGCCGAGGTGCTGTCCGCCTATGCGGACTGGACCGCGGGCGTACCCGACCGGATGACCTCGTCGCTGGCGTTGCTGCGCCTGCCCGACCTGCCGGCGCTGCCTCCGCCGGTGCGGGGGCAGTTCGTGGTCCACGTACGGATTGCCTTCGCCGGGCCGGCAGAGGAAGGCGAGCAGTTGGTCGAGCCGCTGCGCACGATCGCCCCGCGACTGATCGACTCGGTGGCGCCGATGCCGTATGCGCGGGTGGCGGAGATCCACGCCGATCCGGTCGAGCCCGGTCCGTACCGGGACAGTTCCGCCCTGCTGACAGAACTGGACGCGGGGGCGATCAAAACGCTCCTGGAGCGGGCCGGTCCGCAGGTGCAGGCGCCGGTGGACGTCGTGGAGATCCGGCATCTGGGAGGTGCTTTCGCGCGGACGCCGAAGGAGGGCAATGCGGTTGGCTACCGGCGGGCGGGGTTCACGCTGTTCGCTGTGGCCCGCGCGGAGGGCGAACAGCTCGCCCCGGCCAGGGAATTCCAGCGTGACCTGATCGAGGCGATGGCGCCCTGGCGCCTGGGTGGTCCCTGTCTCAGTTACCTGGGACCCGAGGAGACCGACCCCGCGGTGGTGCGCTCGGCCTGGGAGCCTGCCACCTACGAACGGCTTCGCCGGATCAAGACCGACGTCGACCCGGCCAACACGTTCCGGATCAACCACAACATCCCCCCGCTGGAGGCATCAGGATGAGGCCGTCGTCCGAACTGGAGATCTGCGTGGTCGGGGCCGGGCCACGCGGGCTGTCGGTGCTGGAACGTCTGTGCGCCAATGAGAAGTACCAGCCCTGTGGGGCTTCTCGGGTTCTGGTGCACCTGGTCGATCCCTGGGGGCCGGGAGCGGGGCAGGTGTGGCGGGCCGACCAGTCGGCGCACCTACTGATGAACACGGTGGCCTCTCAGATCACTCTCTACACCGATGCCAGCGTGAGCATCGACGGGCCGATCGTCCCCGGGCCGAGCCTGTACGAGTGGGCCGCCACCGTGCAGGACGGGGACTTCGCGGCGCAGGCGCGGCGTCTGGGGCCCGATGACTACCCGACTCGCGGTTTCTACGGCCGTTACCTGGACGCCTGCTTCCGCGCGGTGATCCAGGACGCGCCCGCACACGTAGAGGTGCGTGTGCACACCTCACGAGCCGTGGCGATGGCCGACGTGCACGGCGTACCCGGAGGGCCCCAGGGTGTGCGTCTGGAGGACGGCACCCGGCTGAACGGCCTGGATGCGGTGGTCCTGGCCCTGGGGCACGTGCCGGTCCGCCCGACGGTGCAGCAGGCACGTACCGCAAGCCTGGCCCGCATCCACTACTTGACCTACGTAACCCCCTCCAACCCGGCCGATGTCGACCTGGAACAGATCGCTGCGGGTGAACCGGTGCTGCTGCGCGGCCTGGGGCTGAACTTCTTCGACTACATGGCGCTCCTGACCTCCGGGCGCGGAGGGCGATTCGTGCCGGCCGGGGACGGCAACAGGCTGGAGTACCTGCCCTCGGGCCGGGAACCGGTCATCTACGCGTTCTCCCGGCGGGGTGTGCCTTACCACGCCCGCGGCCACAACGAGAAGGGCGCGCACGGACGCCACGAACCGCGACTGCTGACCGCTGCCGCCATGCAGGCCGCCCGCCGCCGGGAGGAACGCGACGGCCTGCGCTTCGGCGAGCAGATCTGGCCGCTGATCCGCCGGGAGATCGAGAGCATCTACTACGAGATGCTCCTGCGGCGCTCCGGCCGCCCGGACGAGGCCGCGGCGCTCACCGCCCGCTACCTGGTGGCGGCGCCCGGCACGGAGGCACAGCTGCTGGAGGAGTTCGGGGTGGACCCGGACCGGCGCTGGGACTGGGGCGCCGTGATCAGCCCGCTGCGCGGGCGTTCCTTCAGCGATCAGGCCGAGTACCGGGCCTGGCTGCTGGAACACCTGGAGAAAGACGTGCAGGAGGCCCGTCAGGGCAACCTGAGCAGCCCGCTGAAGGCTGCCCTCGACGCGCTGCGCGACCTGCGCAACGAGATACGCCTGGTGGTGGACCACGGTGGCCTGGACGGCAATTCGCATCGGGACGATCTGGAGGGCTGGTACACGCCGCTGAACGCCTTCCTGTCGATCGGGCCGCCCGCCGAGCGGATCGAGCAACTGATGGCCCTGATCCGGGCCGGGGTGGTGGACCTGCTGGGAGCGGGTGTGCAGGTGCGCATCGATGCCCACCTGCACCAGTTCTGCGCCTCTTCCACGAGCATCCCCGGGCTGCAGGTGCGTTCGCGGGCACTGATCGAGGCCCGGCTGCACGAGCCCGACCTGTACCGCACGGAGGACCCGCTGCTCCGGCACCTGCTGAACACCGATCAGTGCCGCCCCTACGGCATCCGCAGCCGGGAGGGGCAGCCCTACATCACCGGCGGCCTGGCTGTCACCACGCGTCCTTATCACCTGGTGGACGGGGCCGGTCACGCCCATCCGCGCCGGTTCGCCTACGGGATCCCCACCGAGTCGGTGCACTGGGCCACGGCCGCCGGCGTGCGCCCGGGCGTCAACTCGGTCACCCTGGCCGACTCCGACGCCATCGCCCGGGCCGTTCTGCAGTTGCCGCCCGTGGCGCATGTGCCGGTCGAGATCCGGCCGCTGGCAGACGGTCTGGGTCACGACCGGCCCATGTCGGCGGCCGGGACGCCGGAGCCCGCCGGGGTGATCGTGTGAGCCAGGACGCCGGGATCGACTCCGGACTGCTGTCACCGGTGCGGGCGGGAACCCCGGCCGAGGCAGCGGTGGCCGACCAGGCCTGGGTGCAGGCCATGCTGGACGCCGAGAGCGCCCTGACCCGCGCCCAGGCCCGCACCGGCACGGTGCCCGGGCCGATCGCCCGCACGATCACCGAGACCGCGCGGCAGGGCCTGCCCGACGTGCGTGCGCTGGCCCTGGCCTCCCGCGAGACCGCCAACCCGGTGGTCGCCCTGATCAGCCAGTTCCGGGCGGCGGTGGCAGCCCGCGACGAGGCGGCCGCCGCGTACGTGCACCGGGGCTCCACCAGCCAGGACATCTTCGACACGGCCGCCATGCTGGTGGCCACCCGGGCCCTGCGCATCGTGCACGCCGATCTGCTGCTCACCGCCGGGACCCTGGCCGGGCTGGCCCGGACACACCGGGACACCGCCATGCCCGGTCGCACCCTGGCGCTGCAGGCGGTTCCCACCACGTTCGGTCTGAAGGCGGCCGGGTGGCGGCACCTCGTGCTGGAGGCCGCCGACCGGGTACAGGCCCTGCTGGATCCGCCGCTGCCGGTGTCGCTGGGTGGCGCCGCGGGCACCCTGGCCGGGTACCTGGAGTACGCGCGCCTGGAGGGTGGCGACCCCGGCGGGGAGTACGCGCGCGTTCTGGTCGAGGCGTTCGCGGAGGAGACCGGACTGCGTCCGGCCCTCCTGCCCTGGCACGCCCTGCGCGTTCCGATCGCCGATCTGGCTTCGGCGCTGGCATTCACCGCCGGAGCGCTGGGCAAGATCGCGGTGGACGTGTTGTCGCTGGCCCGCACCGAAGTGGGTGAGGTGAGCGAACCCGGGCGTCCCGGACGGGGAGCGTCCTCGGCCATGCCGCACAAGCGCAACCCGGTCCTGGCCACCCTGATCCGCAGCGCTGCCCTGCAGGTCCCCGCCCTGGCCGGTGCCCTCACCCAGTGTCTGGTGTCGGAGGACGAGCGTTCGGGCGGCGTGTGGCACGCTGAGTGGTCGCTGTTGCGTGAGTGCCTGCGGCTGACCGGCGGGGCGGCCCACACCGCGGCTGAACTGGTGCAAGGGCTCCGGGTGCACGAGAGCCGGATGGCCGCGAACCTGGACCTCACGGCGGCCCAGATCACCTCCGAACGCCTGGGGGTGGTGCTGGCGCCGGTGCTGGGGCCTTCGGAGGCCCGGAGTTTGCTCACCCGGGCCTGTAACGAGGCCGACGAGGCCGGCGGGGGCAGGACACTGCCCGAGGTACTGGCGGAAGTGCCCGAGATCGCGGCGCGTTTCAGCGTGCAGGAGTTGGAAGGGCTGTGCCGCCCGGACCAGTACACCGGTCTGGCGGGCGCGCTCGTGGACGAGGCGCTGAAGAGTCGGTAGCCGAGGGCGGTACGGTCGGCTCGGGCCTGACCGGGTAGGGCGCCGGGGTCGCTGTGGGATCAGGGACGACCACCGGCGCCCTTCGTTTCCGGTTCCGCACCGGCCGACGTCGGGCGAGCGTCGGCACGAGCGTTCAGGGCGTGTTTCGCCAGCGCAGGGCAGGTTTTCGTGGTGAGTGGACACCGCTCGGTACTGGTGCGCCTGCATCACCGTGGACGCCACCGAAACCTTCCACGGCCACCCCGGCCCCTCCCCGACGTCAGCTCGCAGCGACGTTCCGGGTGTCGACGGCGAGAGTGTATTTCTTGCCCTTGACCTTGACCCGGGAGAGCACGATCGTGTCACCCTTCGAGAAGTGCTTCATCGGGACAACCTTCGTCCCCCCGGATTTCGTGACGTAGCAGCCGAACAGCTTTCCCCTCACCGGGAAGCCGGTGGCCAGCCCGGAACTGTCGTTCGTGTACCGCACCACCTTCGCCTTCTTGCCCTTGCGGACCACCCGGAGGTACTCGCCGCCGGCGACCGCCCCGGGGGACCAGCGCTTGCAGGCCTTCTGGGCCTCGGACACGGTGCTCTGTCGCACCTGGCCGTCGGCCTGCGCGGTGGGAGTGCCCAGGCCGACAGCAGCCACCGCAACGATGCCTGCGACGAGCGAACGGACGGGGAACCTGGCGGTCATGGTGATCTCCTGAACGGTGCCGGTGGCGGTCGATCGGGCTCGCCCCGGATCGGGCGAGGTTTCCTGCAGCCAAGGATTCGACGATCTTGCGACGACTCTGAAGTGTGCTGGCACCTGCCGGAGGGCCGCTGCTTCCCGGCGCGGGCAGGACGGCCCGAAAATTGAGGGCAAATACTGCGACACACGTGTGCGAACGGGGACAGGTACTGGGTATGAACTCCACCATTGCGTCGTCGCGGGAGCGGGAACAGCGCTTCCGCGAGATGTACGACGCGTCGTACATCGATCTGCTGCGGTTCGTCCGCCGACGCGTTCATCCCACCCACGCCGAGGACGTGGTCGGTGAGGTCATGCTCGTTGCCTGGCGCCGCCTGGACGATGTCCCCGCCGACCTCGTGGGTTCGCGCGCCTGGCTCTTCGGCGTGGCCCGCAACATCCTCCAGAACACGCGACGCCGCGAGGACCGGCATGATGCGGTCGCGGTCCGGCTCGCCGACGGCCTTCACCGTCCCGCCGATGCCGGCGAGCTTCCTGACCTGGTGGCCCACCGGGCCGATATCGCCGCAGCCTGGCCGCGGCTGAGTGCGCTGCATCAGGAGGCTATCGCCTTGTCGGTGCTGGACGGGCTGACCGCGCCCGAGGCGGCCGTCGTGCTCGGTATCTCCTCCACGGCTTTTCGCCTGCGGTTGTCCCGTGCCCGGCGCACCCTGCGGCGCCATGTCGAGTCCACCACCGCCGATGTCCGCCTGTCCGGCGGCCTTGCTTCCGACAGGAGCCCCCGATGAACAAGCGCGCCGTCGCCGCCATGACCACCGCCGCTGTACGTGCCCTCGACCCTGCCGGGCCTGCCGTTCTGAGCGATGCCGAGGACGAACGCGCCGACGCGACGTTGGCCCGGATCCTGGCCACTCCCAGCCAGGATTCGGTCCCGGGGACGTCCGATCGGCCGCGTCAGCCGCGTCTGCTCCGCGGTCGAGTGCTGGTGCCGGTGGGCCTGGGCGGTGCCGTGGTCGCTGCTCTGCTGTTGAGCGGCGGTTCTGCTTTTGCGTCGTGGACGCCGAAGCCCGAGTTGCTGACCGGCGCTGCCGCGACCGAGGCCGTCACCGCGTGCCGCGCCGCCTTCGGGGCGTCTGATCGGGCAGAACCGGTCGTGATCGCGGAGCGACGTGGTGAATGGACCATTGTGCTCATCGACGGCCCCCGGATCAGCGCGTCCTGTTTGATGTCCGAGAAGTTCCTCAAGCAAGAGGACCACGCGGACCCCTCGGCGGGGTTCATGGGAGGGTACGACCCGGACCCCGCCAAGGCCCCCTCCGTGGCGCGGGACCGCCTCGTCGAGACGGAATATGCGGGAGGCAGCTTCTCCATGCCGGGTCGCTGGCCTTTCACCACCGACGAGGTGTGGCTGGATGTGGTCCAGGGATACGTGGGGAGCGATGTCACCGGTGTCACCGTGCATCCCCCGGTAGGCCCTGACGTCGAGGCATCGGTCGTCAGTGGCCGGTACACCGCCTGGTGGCCCAGGGGCGTGCTCAAGGGCGACCATCCTGGAGGGGGCGGGGGGTCGAGCTACACCGTGACCCTGGCCGACGGCACCACGCAACCGATCACGGGTGGCATTTGATCAGCGGACGACGATTGACACACCACCCCGACCATCCGGCTGAACGAGACCGGAACCGGAACCGATCCCTCCACCCTGACCGTCCGCGACGCCGACGGAGTGGCTCTGGTCAGCATCGACCTGGCCGATCTGTCAGCCGGCCACCCGCAGACCGGGCGCCTGAGGGGTTCAGTCGAGGATGGCCCGGGTGACGCTCATCTGATCGCCGAGCACGCCCTGGATGAGCTGCTGGGTCTGGTTGATCTCGTCCACGGCGTGGTGGATGTCGGCCAGCGAGGCGGTCACGGCCTCGACGCGGCTCTGGATCGCGGTGACCCGGTCGCTGACATTGGTGGTGGCCTGCTCGGTCTGGCTGGACAGCTGCTTGACCTCCTCGGCGACGACGGCGAAGCCCTTGCCGGACTGGCCGGCGCGGGCGGCCTCGATGGTGGCGTTCAGGGCCAGCAGCTTGGTCTGCGCGGCGATGGTCTGGATGTCCTTGACCACCTTGTTGATCTCGGCACTGGCCTGGCCGAGTGCCGCCACCTGCGTGTTGGCCTCCTGGCTCAGTCGCCCGCCGCGCGAAGCCACGTCGGAGGCCGAGGTGACGTTGCGCTCGACCTCGCCGATCGACTCCATCAGCCGCGCTCCTGCCACCTTCAGCTGCTGCCGGGCCTGGAAGCGCTCCATGGCCTGACCGATCAGGAAAGCCGTGTTCCGCAGAGCCATCTCACGGCTCTTGGCCATGACCAGGGTGCGGGTGGCGAAGAAGTCGATGGTTCCGACGAGCTTGCCGTTGACCGTGATCGGCAGACAGACACCAGACTTCACCCCGGCCCGCTGCGCGGCGGGCCGGCGCACACAGTCGGTCAGCTCACCCAGGTCCTCGACGAAGACGAAGTCGTTGCGGGCCCAGGCCCGACCCGACAGGCCCACACCCTTGGCGAAGGACGCGGACAGGGTGACGTCACGGAACTCCGGGTTGACGTCGCCGGACTCCTTGGAGAAGCGCAGTACCTGCGCCTCTTCGTCCAGCCGCCAGAAGGAGCCGTACTGCCAGTCGAAGTCGCGGCGGATGATCTCCATCGCCACCCGCAGCGCGTCGTCCTCGCTGCCGGCCGACGTCAGTTCACGGATGACGGCGGAGACCGCATCCACGTCCTGGGCGGCCTTCTCCTGGCGGACGGTCTCGTGCAGGCGCTCCAGGGCGGAGGAGACGAGCACCCCGATGGCGCGCAGCACCGCCAAGCGGTCGGCCGAGAGGGTGAGGACCTCCGTGGTGAAGAAGTCCATGGTCCCGATGACCTCACCCTGCTCCAGGATGGGGAAGCAGATCCCGCTCCGTACACCGTTCTTGGTGGCGACGGGAGCCCGCACGCAGTCGACCATCGTGCCCAGGTCCTCGACGAAGACCAGGTCCCGCTGCCGCCAGGTTCGCCCGGAGAGGCCGACCCCCTCGGCGAAGGACGCCTGAAGTGTCACTGTCCGGAACTCCGGGCTCACGTCACCGCTGTCCATGCCGAAACGCAGCACCTCCGCGATGCGGTCCCGCTCCCAGTAGGAGCCGTAGGCCCACCCGAAGTGCTGACGCACGCTCTCCAGGGACGTCTTCACTGCCTCTTCGACGGTGGTGGCCCGACCGAGCTTCGTCACCACGTCGGTCACCGCGATCACGTCGGCGTGGGCCTCAGCCATGGCCTGCTCGGCAACCGGGTTGTGAGACGTCCTTCTGAACACGGATGACTCCAGGCGATTAGGGGGCCACCCTGGCAGGGGGCGCTGCCGGTTCCTACGGCGTGCTCAGACTCTTCGTGAGCAGAAAGACCGTTCCTCTATCGCTTTGAGTGACGATTCACTCGAACGGGTGCCAACTGTTCCGGGCTGTCCCTCGCGTGCGGTCATCACGGCGGCGACATCAGGCCGATTCGCTCGGATGAGGACGGGCGGACCATATAACCTGCAGCGCGTGCGTCTAGGGCCTGGGCCCATTCCTGTCTCCGCTCGCAGTCGGGCCGCACCTTCCCTACGCTCCAGTCGTGCCAAAGGCCCCGATGTATACTCAGTTTACGAAAAGTACGCTTGTCACTGTCTCGCACGCGATTGAGCAGGCGGCTCTGGCTCCCGGCGAGGACGGCCCGATGGTCGTGATGGCGCTGTTCCAGCGGATGCCCTATTTCGATCGGGAACGTTCGGTCTACGAACGCATTGCGCAGCGGGCCGCCGTCACGGTGGTCGGTATGGTCCTTGATGAGGTGCCCGAGCAGATCCCCGGTGTGCATACCGTGGGTCTACAGGAACAGGAACCCCTGGCCCGGGAGTGGAGCGTGGCCGTCCTGACGCCCCGCTTCGGCGCGGTGCTCGTGGCCCACGACCGTGAAGAGGTCGATCCGCGCGCCGCGACCATCGAAAGTGGTCGGCGGTTCGACGGCTGGTCGCGGTACCGGCGGGACGACTCCCTGCACGAGGTGCTCAGGCTACGAGCTGCGCTGGCGGATCGGCTTCCGGCGGTCGCGCAATCAGCTATCGACGATGTCGTGCAACGGGTTCGCCATTTCCCAGCTAGCCCCGGTGAGGTTCGCGCCGATGCCTCTGCCCGGCTGATGGTGGAACAGAACGAACGACACCGTGCCCACATTCATTCTCTTCGGCAAGAACTCGCGATGGCCGGCGCCGACCCGGCCGAGGCCGGACTGACCAGCGACCACGGCGTACGCAGGTGGTCAGGTGCGGACGGGGTAACCGCCTCCGGCGTGCTGCCGGTGGCGCTCTTCGGCGTGAGAGTCACTCGGTCGCCGTCGGCGACGGCCCATGTGGACCGGCGGGTCGAGGTCCGGGAGACCCAACAGGTCATCCGGGTGCTGACCGCGCTGCTGCGGGGCCAGGATCGAGCCACCCGGGTCGCCGACAACGAGTTCATCCTGGTCATGCCCGACATGCTTCAAGAGGACGCGCTGCGCATAGCCCACCGCATTGGCGCGGATTTCGCGACGGCCAGCGAACGCAACCCGTTCCTGTCGGCCACCGCAACAGTCGCCGTGGCCGAGACCCGGCGCAGGCCCCTCCCGGTTGATGAGATCCGTAAGGCGCTGACCTGGGCCGTGGCCGAAGGAGCGCCGGTCGTCACCCTGCAGACGGACTAGGGCCGAGGTCTTCCGAAGTACCCGATAGCCGTGCATGGGTGAGTGGTGCGACAGCGAAGCGGAGCGCGATCTGCAACCGCCTGCGTCCACCAAAAATGTTTCCTCTCTTTAATTTTGGACGCCTGGGTCGGGGTTTCACGCGGTCAGGTCCAGTGGCACGACGGTCGGTTTCATCTCGTAGATGCCGGGGGTTGTGGGCAAGGTGCCCGTACCCTCGCGGTGAGTGAGGAGCACTGGTGATCACCCATCTGGTTCTGTTCGGCGCAACCGGCGACCTGGCCGGCCGGTTCCTGCTGCCCGCGCTGGCCCGTCTCCTGGCTGCTGGTGATGTATCGCCGGACCTGCAGGTTGTCGCGGCCGCACCGCAGGAGTGGGATGACACTACGTTCCGTGATCGTGTGGCGTTCCGTCTACGCGAGCACGCGGGGGGCCTGTCAGAGGACGACTCGCGGGCCTTCCTGGATCGCCTTCACTACCAGCGGGTGGATTTCGCGGATGTGGGCAGTGTTCGCAAGGCGGTGCACGGGTTTGCCGATACCGCACCGGTGGCTGTGTACCTGGCTCTGCCGCAAGGGCTGTTCCAGACGGCCACTCGCGCCCTCGGCGCCAGCGGTCTACCTCCCGGCAGCCGGATCGCTGTGGAGAAACCCTTCGGGGAGGACCTGGCCGGTGCGGTCTCGTTGAACGCGTTGCTGGCACAGGTGATGCCTGACGCTCCCGAAGCAGTCTTCCGGGTGGACCACGCGCTGGGGATGCCCGGTGCACAGCAGGTGCTGGCGTTACGCGGCGCAGAGGCGATGCCCGCCTCCATCTGGGACAGCGCTCACATCGAGCAGATCGACATCCTCTGGGAGGAAACTCTGGGTCTGGAGGGGAGGGCGAACTTCTTCGACCGGACCGGGGCATTGCGGGACGTGCTGCAGAACCACATGATTCAGGTGCTGACCGTAGTCGCGATGGAACTTCCCGCTGCGGCGACGAACAAGGATCACCGTGACGCCAAGATCGAGTTGCTACGTTCGGCCCGCGCTCTTCCCGAGTCCCGTCGGGCCCGGTTCACGGCTGGAACACTGGCGGTCAGCGGCACCGACGTCGTGGGGTATGTGCAGGAGGACGGTGTCGACCCGTCCCGACAGACGGAGACCTATGCGGAAGTGGCGGTGCACGTGGATCGGCCCCGGTGGTCGGGGACACGGTTCTTGCTGCGAGCAGGTAAGGCCCTGGCGACCGACCGCAAGGGCGTCCTGATCCACTTCCGTCCCGAGAGCGGCCGGGAGCCGTTGTGGATACCGATGGACGGGCCGCCCGGGTCGATGGACGGCGAACTGGTCGCCTACGGAGCAGTTCTCCTGGATGTGCTTTCGGGGAGCAGCCGCTTGTCGGTCAGCGCCGAGGAGTCCGAGCAGGCCTGGCGGGTCGTCGAACCGGTGCTGCACGCGTGGGCCCAGGGCGTCGTGCCCTTGCTGGAGTACCCGGCCGGCTCCTCCGGCCCCGCACACCCTCTGCCTGATCGCAGCCGCGACAGCAGTCCCGGATCTGGAACGGCGGCGGCACCATGACCATCATCACGTGCGGGGCTGGTGGATGTGAATGGGACGATTACCCGCTGCACACCGCGTTCACCGCGGTTCCGGAAAGGACCGTGGAAGAACGACGCTCGCTGTCGTCGGGTATAACGCTGCGCCAGAAGACCCTTCGTGATTGTACACCTCCCGATCCAGAAGGCAGAGCATGAGAATGTATGTCGCGGGTACATCCATGGCCGGGTCGCTGGGGGAGAAGTGGAACATTCGACGGATGCCAACGAAAGTGGGAGGCAGGCGGCCGCGGCTGCTCATTTCCAGGTCGGGGCCGACTATGTGAGCAGCGGCGATGTGGATCAGTGCGACGCGGCGGATGAGGAATTCGAGGCGGCTGTCAGGCTGGGAGGTTCGTCCTGGGCGTGGCTCGCCGCGGACGAATACCTCTACGCCAGCGTAGCGGCGAACTTCGGCCGCTGGATGGCGCGCGGCATTGTGCTGGATTTTCCTCTTGCTATCGCGCCCGCCATCACTGTTTCGCCGGACACCTTCGCTCCCATGACCGATGGCTCACGTATCAACAGAATTAACGTTCATCTGAAAGTTGAAACGGATCAGCTGCAGGAGGCTCGGGCGGCCCTGGCCGCGTGTGAGGGCAGGCTCATGCGAGTGGACCAAAACGGGCGTGAATGGGAAACATTCGAAGCATTGATAGAGGCTATGCACGAAGGGCCGCTGGACCGGAATGGGGACGAGCTCTATAACCCTGCCGACGTCAGTCGGCCGATTCTCCTGGGCGGGGGAGTCGGGATCTCGATTGATACGGATGGCCAGGTATGGGGTCCCATGGCACGGTCCATCCTGCGAGTCATCATCGAGGAGTTACATGCTGCGGGGGTGGCAGCGGCACATATCCGCGCCTTTCGGTATTAGCAATGGCGTGTTGCGTCGAGAGGGCTCAGCGAGACCGTGTTCCGTACGTCTCGGAGTCAGATGTTGATGCAGACGATCTGGACTACGGCTTCGTAACCCACGGACGTCAGAGCGAAGGGTGACGGAGGGATGCAGGAGCGAGACCAGCCGCTCGAAGTCCCCTTCGCGGGCGGCCGCGAAAAAGGCATCGACGACTTCACGGCGATGCCCGGTCGGTCGCTCGGTGGGCGCTACTCCCTCGGCCCCGTTCGCCCGTACGCGTCGCCGGGCCCGGCTGGCCAGCTGGCGAGCGGCGGTGGGGGTGCGGTCGAGCAGGGGGCCGATGTGATCGAAGGGAACACCGAACAGGTCGTGCAGGACGAAGGCCAGATTCACGATAGTCAGAGGCAACTGGTTGCTCATCGCACTCCATCCGTGGGATGTGGTGTCTGCTCGCTCGGCGGGTTCGGCATCCCGGCCGGTCGCTGACCGCCCGTTCGTGATCAGGCGGTACCTCCCCGGTGGTCCGGTACTCTCCGGTCGCCGGGGAGCTGCAGGCATCAATGGTGGACGCGTCGGTGCACCTACCGGGGAAGCGTCAGGTACCGTCCGTCGCCCCGGTAAAGACGAACCCCGCCGCTGTAGGGGAGGGTGTTCCCGATCACCCGGGTCTTCCAGACCCCGTCACACTCGGTGGTGTCGGCGATCGTCTTGTACGCAAAGGCGTCGTACGAGTAGTACTTCGCGTGGACGCAGTAGCCGTCGGTCGACTCGTCCCGGGTGCGCACCTTCCATTGCTCGCCGGCGGTGCTGACGCAGAGCTGGCCACCTCCCCAGGTGGCGTGCACCTCGGTCCCGCAGTCCCAGGTGACGGCCTGGGCCGAGCCCGCGGCGCCGATCCCGAGCCCGGTGAGGGCGATGGCACTGGCGGCGACGAGCGAGAGCGATCTGAATCTGCTGAGCATTCCGTTGCCTCCGGTCGAAGATCCATCAACGCACCCATACTCATGCCGACACCGGCTGTACTCAAGCAAAGGGCTTGGCCGGAGACTCATCTCCGCCCTTCGTGGTGTACATCCCGACGAACGTCAGTCAATAGGCCTGCCTCTCGGCCATAGCGGTGGAGGTCAATGGCCTGGTCAAGGTTGCCTCCAGGCCCGTCCGTGGGCGATTCTCACTGTGAGGAGAGTGCTTTTCGTCACCGCGACGGGGCCGTTCGTCGCCTTCTGGGCTCTCGTTCGCCCGGTCCGGGCACGGGCAAAAGTGACCGTCCGAGTCTCTGGACACCGACGCTGACAGCAATTAATGTCTGGTTTCGGTAATTGATCATGATTGTCCGAATCGTGGGGGGAACCTTGCTCAACAACAAGGCGGGTGCATGGATGCGCCGCATCGTCGTGGGTGGCGTCGCCGTGGCGCTGGCCGCGGGAACGGTCGGCATCGCCGCTCCGGCCCAGGCGTCCGTGTCGCAGGGGTATGTCGCCGGCGCAGGGGTCCTGACCGACGACTGGGGTGACGAGGGCACGATCTCTGCCACGACCCGTAGTCACAGCAATGCTGTCTTCCTCTGGCAGGCGGTCCTTGTCGCGGACGGCTACCTGACACCGAGCCAGGCGGACTGCTGGTTCGGCTCGACCACCAAGGCAGCCACCCAGCGCTGGCAACGCGCGCACGGCCTCGACGATGACGGCTCGGTCGGCCCGCTGACCTTCGGCAAGGCCGACGACAAACTGGTCTGGTCGGGCACACACGTCGCTTACGACGGGAGCGTCAGCTTTTTCGACGCCATGGCTCGTGACGGCAACGGCTACTACTACTTCTACCGGACCGGCGATAAGGCCTCGTACACGAGCTCGTCGGTCTGCGACTGACCTCGTTCCTTTCGGCCCGGCCCACCTGAGGGCCGGGCCGCCATCCAGTGGGGGGAATAGTGCGAAACATGAGCACGGCGCATGGATGCGCCGTGCAGCTGTCTGCGGAGCTGTGCTGGCCCTGAGTGTGGGAACGTTCGGCGCAGTTTCGCCGGCGCAGGGGTACATCCTGGGTTTCCGGGGTCCTGACCGACGACTGGGGAGACGAGGGAACCATCTCCTCGACGACCATGACGCGGTCGGCCCGAAGACGTTCGGCAAGGCCGACGAGTGTGTCCATCTGCGACTGGTCTCGTTCCGTTCGGTCTGGCTCCGCCTGAAGGGCCGCCGGCTAGACCGTCCACACCAGGCAGAAGGGCTTGCCGGCCGGGTCGGCGTACACACGCCAGTTCTCGCCCTCGCCGTCCAGCCGGGTGGCGCCGGCCTCGAGGGCCCGGGATTCGGCGCTGTCCACGTCGTCGACCAGCACGTCGAGGTGGATCTGCTGCGGGTGGGCCGGGTCTGGCCAGCGGGGCGGCGTGTACTCCTTGACCTGCTGAAACATGACCGGCTGGGCGCCGTCCTCACCGATCATGGCCATGCCGTCGGCCTCGAACGTGAGCGGCTTGCCCAGCAGCTGGGTGTAGAAGTGCGCCAGCGCCGAGGCATCGGGGCAGTCGAGCATCACCCCGGCCAGCGTGATCCCGTCGGCGTCCGGACTCTGGGCCAGGTCGAACGGGTGGCCGGCCGGGTCGGCGAGGGTGTGCCAGTGCTCGTTGCGCTGCAGCACCGTGGCCCCCAGCCGCTGGGCCTGCTCGGCCGCCGCGTCGATGTCGGGCACCCGGAAATCCAGGTGCGCCTGCTGCGGCTGCTGCGCCCCGGGCCACTGCGGCGGTACGTGGTCGGGGGCGAGTTGCAGACCCAGCCGCCAGCCGTCACCGCTCTCCATGGTGATCCAGTCGTCATCCGTGGAGAGGCGGCGCCAGCCGGCCAGGTCCTCGTAGAACGAAGCCAGGACCTCGATGTCGGGCGCGTCGATGGCCACGGCGCGCAGCGAGCCGATCGGTGATGTGGTCATGGTCTGATCCTGGCCGATTCGGTGACGGTCGTCACCTCCGGCGCGGCGCTCCGGCTGTCAGTCGGCGGCGACTTTCAGTACTGATCCGCGGGTGAGTGACACCAGTTCCTCGAAGGTCAGAGGAACAACGGTGTGGGGCGTACCCGCGGCCGTCCAGACCGTCTCGTAATCGCTCAGCGCCTCGTCGATGACGGTGCGCAGCTGGGTCGGATGGCCGATGGGGGCTACGCCGCCGATCGCCTGTCCGGTGATCGCTCGAACCTGCTTGGCCGAGGCCATCTCGATGCGGGACGCGGAGAGCTGCCCCGCCAGGAAGTCCGTGTCCACGCGGTGTCGACCGCTGGTCATGACCAGGACCGGCTCACCGTCGGACAGGAAGAGCAGGCTGCTGCCGATGGCTCCGATCTCACAGCTGAGCGCTGCGGCCGCCTCGGCCGCCGTGCGGGTGGAGTCCGGCAGTTCGCGGACGGTAGCGCTCAGGCCTGCGTCGGCGATCGCGCGCTGCACGAGCCGGCTTCGCTCAGGGAGGGCGTTCAGGTCACTCATTGTGCTCTCCTGTTGTTGTGGGGTTGAGGGGGTAGCGCATCACCAGGACGGTGCTGCTGCGGTGAACCAGTCCTTCGTAGAAGTGGTCCTGGTCGCCGGGGAAGGTGTGGCTCTGCCCGCCGACGAGATGGGCAGGGGCGTGGTTGACTCCGACCGCGATTTCTCCACTGACGACGGTGATGCTCTCGACAACGCCCGCGGTGTGGCCGGGGGATTGTCGGCGCCCCTGCCCGACCGTCATCCGGTAGACCTCGACGAGTTCGGCCGACTCGGTCCATCGTCCGATGAGCTCGGCGTCGATGTTCTGCCCGTGAGCCTGCGGTCCCGGTAGCCGGCCCTGTGTGAGGTCGCTGTTGTCCGTCACGAGGAGATCGCCCAACGGCACGGTAAGTGCCGTGGTGATCGCGAAGAGCGTGTCCAGAGTCGGGTTTCGCTGGCCGCGTTCAAGTTCGGACAGCGTCCCCTTCCCCAGGTGCGTGGCCGCGGCGAGCGCGGAGAGCGACAGGCCGCGCTGGATGCGCAGGCCTTTGATGCGATCTCCGACAGACGCGGACAGGTCGGGGAACGACGTGGGTCCGGCTCCTGATGGACGGGGTTGACGGGGTGACATGAAGGCACCCTATCGTTCTATCAACAGAACGTTCCATAGGCAGAACGGGGTAATCGTTGTGCCGGTGAGTCGCCTGCAGCACATCCCCGGAACGGGGTCGCCCATCTTGAGGCACGACGTAGATCGTCAAAGCTGTTCCTGGTTATCGGCTCTCGGCAATCAATCACTACTGGGGACGAGGACGTGCCTGCCCGCTGGCAATCCGGGCGACGAGCGTGCGTCCCGCCACCAGCGGCCGGAGGTGATCTGACCCATCAAGCCGGCCAGGATCGAAGCTGAGCGAAATCGATGTGTTCCGGATGTGCGATGGTCGAGTCGAGGTCGGGTTCAGCTCGAGACGTGGCCAGGTGGGCCCTGAGCCCTTGCCCGTGCGCGGTCGCGGTCGCGGTGCCGTTGTCGTCGCTGATCAGTGAAGGGCTGCTGCAGTCCCAGGTGTTCCAGGTTCAGCCCAGATAGCTGACGGAATGGGCACAGCCCAGCTCTGACGCAGAATGTCCCGCCCGGGCGCCAGCTTGCGCATCTCGGCCTGGCGGACGGCCTCCGCCGCCTCCATCGCGGCACCTGGTCTTGTCGAACCGGATGATCAATCCCTGCTGGGACAGTGCTTGATTTAAGTGTCTCTAAAGACAGCGAAAAGAATCCACCAAAAGCAACGAGGAGCACATGAAAAAAGAACTTTGAAAACCTGTTATATCTGACCGGTGTGGATGGTCGCCGGTAAATCGGGGACTATTGAGAATGTGTTCCCTGGTGGCCCGTCAGGTCTCTGACCAGGAAAAACGTTCATGGGTAAGGTTCCTTTCCCGGTCGCGCTTGTCTTGATTGAAAGACTCTGCCAGCATGGCGAATCGTCAATCCGGCTCCCGGTCATTGCCGGAATTCATTGACTCATTCAGGCCTCGCCGCCCCGTGGGCCTGATGGCTACCGGACCATCGTCTTCCCCTCCGAGAGGCATTCAGACAATGACCACCAACGTCTCACGCGGTCGCGCACCGCTGACACTCCGCTGGCGGAAAGTGGCCTTCGCCACCGCGGCCGTAGCACTCGTCGGCGGTGTCATGGGCGGCGTGACGCTTGCAGCAGCCGCACCGTCCGACGTCACGGCTGCTACCACCCTTGGTGCCTCAGCTGCCGCCAAGGGCCGCTACTTCGGCGTTGCGATCGCCGCGGGTCGTCTCAGCGACTCCACCTACAACCGGATCGCCACCAGCGAGTTCAACTCGGTCACGGCCGAGAACGAAATGAAGTGGGATGCCACGGAGCCGTCCCGGGGTACCTTCACCTACTCTCGTGGCGACCAGATCCTGAACAAGGGCACGGCCATGAAGGCGAAGGTGCGCGGTCACGCCCTGCTGTGGCACCAGCAGCAGCCCGGCTGGGCGCAGTCGCTGTCCGGCAGTGCTCTGCGTAGCGCCGCGATCAACCACGTCACCCAGGTCGCCTCGCACTACCAGGGCAAGATCTACGCCTGGGACGTGGTCAATGAGGCCTTCGCCGACGGCGGCAACGGTGCCCGGCGCGACTCCAACCTGCAGCGCACCGGAAACGACTGGATCGAAGCCGCTTTCCGCGCGGCCCGGGCCGCCGACCCGGCGGCCAAGCTCTGCTACAACGACTACAACACTGACGGCATCAATGCGAAGTCCACTGCCGTCTACACCATGGTCCGCGACTTCAAGTCCCGCGGCGTGCCCATCGACTGCGTCGGCTTCCAGTCCCACCTGGGCACCAGCATGCCCGGCAACTACCAGGCCAACCTGCAGCGCTTCGCCGATCTCGGGGTAGATGTCCAGATCACCGAGCTCGATGTCGCGCAGGGCTCCAACCAGGCGAGCACCTACGCCACGGTGACCAAGGCCTGCCTGGCCGTGTCGCGGTGCACCGGCATCACGGTGTGGGGGGTCCGGGACAGCGACTCCTGGCGCACCGGCGAGAACCCGCTGCTGTTCGACAACTCCGGTAACAAAAAGGCCGCTTACACCTCGGTACTGAATGCCCTCAACACCGGCACCAACAACACCGGCACCACCAGTCCGGTTGCCAGCAGCCCGGGCACGACCAGCCCCAGCGCCGGCTCGAGCTGCACCCTGCCCTCGACCTACCGCTGGAAGTCGACGGGCTCGCTCGCCACTCCCAAGAGCGGCTGGGCGTCGCTGAAGGACTTCACCACCGCTCCCTACAACGGTCGTCAGCTGGTCTACGCGACGACGCACGACACAGGTTCGAAGTGGGGCTCGATGAACTTCGGCCTGATCACGAACTGGTCCGACCTCGCCACCGCGAGCCAGAACTCGATGAGCTCGGGAACCGTTGCGCCGTCGCTGTTCTACTTCGCCCCGAAGAAGATCTGGGTGCTGGCCCACCAGTGGGGGCCGACCGCGTTCTCCTACCGGACGTCCTCCGACCCCACCAAGGCCAACGGCTGGTCGGCGCCTCAGCCCCTGTTCACCGGAAAGATCACGGACTCGGGCACCGGGCCGATCGACCAGACCCTGATCGCCGACGACAAGAACATGTACCTGTTCTTCGCCGGCGACAACGGCAAGATCTACCGCTCCACCATGGGCATCGGGAACTTCCCCGGTAGCTTCGGTTCGGCCTCGACCGTGGTCCTCAGCGACAGCAAGAACAAACTGTTCGAGGCCCCGCAGGTCTACAAGGTCAAGGGCAGCAACCAGTACCTGATGATCGTTGAGGCGATCGGGACCAACGGCCGTTACTTCCGCTCGTTCACCGCCACCAGCCTCGGCGGTACCTGGACCCCGCAGGCCGCGACCGAGAGCAAGCCGTTCGCGGGCACGGCGAACAGCGGCGCCACCTGGACCAACGACATCAGCCACGGTGAGCTGATCCGCACCAGCGCCGACCAGACCATGACGATCGACCCGTGCAACCTGCAGATGCTCTACCAGGGGCGCTCGCCCAGTTCCGGTGGTGACTACGGTCGCCTGCCCTACCGTCCGGCCCTGCTCTCCCTGCAGCGCTGAGACGACCGGGTTGTCGAGTAATGGCCTATCCGACGTCACCCAGAAGGTGGCTATGAGCATGGCAATCAAGGACTGAACATGACGCGATACCAGAAGAGGCAAGCTGGCGGCGATCGAAAGATGCTGAGCCGCAGAGGCATACTGACGGCGATGGGCGCCGCACCGGTTCTCGGGGTCGCCGCGGTCGCCGTGAGTGCCAACCAGGCCTCGGCGGCACCGGCAGCCATCAACCCTGGCGCGGCCAGGCAGACGATCCGTGGCTTCGGTGCCATGACGCACGCCGCGTGGGTCGGGGACCTGACCACCGCCCAGCGGGAGACGGCCTTCAACACCGGGGAGGGCAAGCTGGGGTTCTCGGTATTGCGCATCCCGGTCGGTGAGAAGGAATCGGACTGGAGCCGGGATCTGGCCACGGCCCAACGCGCCGTCGCGCTGGGAGCCACGGTCTTCGCCTCGCCGTGGAACCCTCCGGCGAGCATGACCGAGACCTTCACCCGGGGTAGCCAGACCAACGCCCGCCGGCTCAAGGCCGGGTCTTACGCCGCCTACGCGCAGCACCTGAACAACTTCACCGTGTACCTGCGTAACAACGGCGTGGAGCTGTACGCCATCTCGATGCAGAACGAGCCCGATTACGCGCAGGAATGGACGTGGTGGACCACGTCGGAGATGACCCGTTTCCTGCGCGATCACGCAGGTTCGATCAGCACCAGGGTCATCGCCCCTGAGTCGTTCCAGTACACCAAGTCTGTCTCGGATCCGATCATCAACGACTCGGCGGCCTGGGCCAATGTGGACATTCTCGGGGCTCATCTGTACGGCACGCAGTACTCCAACTTCTCCTACCCCCTGTTCAAGCAGAAGGGTGCTGGCAAGGAGCTCTGGATGACGGAGGTGTACTACCCCACCAGCAGCGCCAATTCGGGAGACGCATGGCCCGAGGCGCTCGGTGTGGGCGAACACATCCATCGCTCCATGGTGGACGCCGAGTTCCAGGCCTACGTGTGGTGGTACCTGCGGCGCAGTTACGGCCCGATGCGCGAGGACGGCCAGATCAGTAAGCGCGGTGCCCTGATGGCGCAGTTCTCACGGTTCGTCCGCCCCGGCTACGTCCGGATCGACGCGACCGCCAGCCCGGCCACCAACGTCCTGGTGTCGGCCTACCGCAAGAACGACAGCATCGTCATTGTCGCCATCAACAAGAACACGTCGTCCGTCAGCCAGCAGTTCGCCCTGGCCAATACCAGTTCCTCCGGCAGCGTCTCGAACTGGCTGACCGACGCGACCCGGAACGTCGCACCCCAGCCGGCTCTCACGATGTCCGGCGGATCCATGACCGTCACCCTTCCCGCCCAGAGCGCGATGACGTTCGTGACCACCCTGAGCGGTGCCAGCACCACCACCCCGGTCACCACCTCCAGTTCCGGCGCAGCCGAGGAGTACAAGCTGGTGAACGTCGCCAGCGGCCTGGTCCTGGGTGTGCAGTCCATGTCGAAGGCCGACGGCGGCCAGACCGTGGTGTGGAGCGACACCGGCACAGCGGATCACCGCTGGGCCAGGGTCGCCGACGGCACCGCCTTCAAGTTCCGTAATGCACACAGCGGAAAGGTTCTCGGTGTTGACAACATGTCCAAGGCCGATAACGCACGCGTCCTGCAGTGGGAGGACAACGGAACGGCCGACCATCGCTGGACCCTGGTGTCCAACAGTGACGGCTCCTACCGCATCCGCAACGTCAACAGCGGCAAGGTGCTCGCCGTCCTGAACGGCTCCAGCACTCGAGGTGCTCAGGCCGTTCAGTTCTCCGACAACGGTGACGTGAAACATAACTGGCGCCTGACCAAGGTCAGCTGAACCAGCTGGGCTCCGGACCGGATATTTTCCGACCGGTCTGGATCCCGGATCACCTCGATGGACACAAAGCTGGGTATGCGCCGAGACCGTCCAGCTCAAGACATGTCGCCACGAAACCCAGCCACTGATGGGGCTGTTCGCAGAATCGCGGACAGCCCCATCGCTCGGGGGTTTCCGGTTCAGTTCGAGACGGTGGCCAGGCGGGCCTTGAGCCCCTGGCCGTAGGCGGTCGCGGTGCCGTTGTAGTCACTGATCAGTGAGGGGCCGCTGCTGCAGTCCCAGTTGTTCCAGGTCCAGCCCAGATAGCTGACGGAATGGGCATCGGCCCAGTTCATCAAGCCGTCGACAAACCCGTGGGCGCAGTCGTTTTCTCCGAACTCGCCGAACACCAGCGGCACCTGGGCGGCGACCGGGGCCAATTGGCTGTCCCAGCAGGAGGTCGAGGCGCAGGTGTTGAAGTTGTAGACGTGTACCGCCGCGACCAGGTTGTTCAGCGGATCGGTCGGCTTGTAGGCCAGCCACTGGCTCAGGTCGTTGGAATAGGCCAGACCGCCGAGCATGATCACGTTGGTCGCGCCGGTGGCCCGGACCGAGTTCACCAGGGTCTGGAATCCGGCCACCGAATAGTTGATCCCGGCGCAGGTGCCGCCGTCACGCCAGCATTTCCAGCCGGACGTGGCATCGCCGGTCGCGCGCTCTGGATAAGGCTCGTTGAACAGGTCGAACACGACCGCGTCATTGCCCTTGAAGGCGTTCGCGACACCGGTCCAGAAAGCGGGCGAGTACTGCGTGTCCGGCATCGGCTTCTGGCAGACGGAGGCCACGTCCGAGCAACCGGAAGAATTACCGGTGTAAGCGCCGTAGGTCCAGTGCAGTTCGACGATGGGGGTGATCCCGTTGTCGATGAGGAGCTTGACGTAGCGCTTCACCTCGTTCTGGTAGGCCGTCCCGCTGTATTCCGGAACCGGATTGCTGGTGGTGCCCAGCCAGCATTCCTCATTCAGTGGGATCCGGACCGTACGGACCTTCCAGGTCCGCATCGCGGTGACCGAGGCCTGGTCCATCGGGCCGTCCCAGATGCCGGTGCGGTTCTTGATGCAGGCGAACTCTCCACCGGACCGGTTGACACCGTAGAAGCGGTACGGCGTGCCGGCCGCGGTCAGGACCTGGTTGCCGGACACGTGCAGCGCCGGCGCGGCCCCCGGGGTCGTCGGCGTGGTGGGGGTCGGTGAGGCGGTGGGCGAGACGGTCGGTGAGACGGTGGGACTGGCCGAGGTGCTCGGGGTGGTGCTGGGGGTGGGTGTGCTCGTGCCCCCGGTGCACACAACCCCGTTGAGCTTGAACGAGGTCGGGCTCGGGTTGGTCCCGCCCGAGGACCCGAGGAACCCCAGGGAGACGGACTGACTGGTGGGCAGGGCGGCGTTCCAGCCCAGGTTCACCGCCTTGACGTCGGTGCCGGACTGGGTCCAGGTGGCATTCCAGCCCTGGGTGACTGTCTGGTCGGCGGTCGGGAAACCGAAGGTCAGGGTCCAGCCGTTGATCGCGTCGCCGAGGTTGCGCACGGTGACCGCGCCCTGGAAGCCACCGGTCCACTGGCTCTGGACCGTGTAGTCGACCTGACAGCCGGCGGCGGCCTGGGCTGTCGGTATCACTGGAGCCAGCGCGGCCGCCGCGAAAAGTCCCACGGCCAGCCAAGCAGTTCGTCGCCACATGGAGCGTCCTCGATCCAAAGGAGATTGTGACATCGCGCAAATCCCGATGGCGATGAAATTGTTTCATTCACCGATTTCCGTACAGGGCGCGCGAAACCTTATGGAAACCATTGCCTGGGAGCGCTCTCATGTCAATAAGAAAGGCAGCTTCAAGGCTTGTTCCGGAGCACACCTGACGATGCCCACGAATCCTCTACCGTGACGGTCGGATGGAACCGGCAAAAGGTTGCCCCAGATCTCGAGAAATCTTGAAAGGTATTCATCGTCCCGGCCGCAATCGCCCGGCGGTAGGGATCTCTTGCCGATGCCTGGAGTGCGTGGAACCATTCAGCTAATGCTTGCCCAACCTGCACGGCGTCGTGCAGGTCGTCAAAGGAGACGACAACGGCCAAGAACATGACCATGGCGAAGGTTGCCGCGGAAGCGGGCGTTTCTCCGGCCACGGTCTCTCGTGTGTTGACAGGTTCGGCGCAAGTGAGTGACACCACTCGTCGGCAGGTTTACGCGGCGGTCTCTCGCCTCGGATACCTACGCCGCGGTGAGCGGCCCGGCGACAGCCGGTATCCACCGATCATTTCCGCGGTGATCTGCGAGCCCACCACCCGGATGTTCAACGACCCCTTCTTCGTGCGCTTCATCAGTGGCGCCGAGACCTACCTGTCCGGGCGGGGTGTTCCGCTGCCGCTGATATCGGCGGCCAGCCCGGTCTTCGCCTCGACGGAAAAACACCTGCTCGGAGGGGGTTCGGACGGTGTCCTGCTGGTCTCCGTGCACGGCCGGCACCCGTTGGCCCTGACCCTGGCCGGCACCCGGCTGCCGATCCGCGCCGCCGGGCGACCGGTGGACGAGGTGCAGATGCCCTTCGTCGACGTGGACAACCGCGGCGGCGCCCGGGCCGCGGTCGAGTTACTGCTGAAGACCCGGAAAAAGATTGCCCTGATTACCGGTCCGGCCGATCTACCGGCCGCCCGGGACCGGCTCGCCGGCTACCTCGACGCGCTCGCCGAAGCCGGCCACCCACCTCTGGTCGCGTCCGGGGACTTCACCCCGATGGGTGGCAAGAACGCCATGCGGCTGCTGCTCGATCAGGCCCCGAATCTGGACGCGGTCTTCGCCGCCTCGGACCCGATGGCCATGGGCGCCATGGCGGCCCTGCGCCAGGCCGGTCGGCGGATCCCCACCGATGTCGCGATGATCGGCTTCGACGACGTGACCGCATCCGCGTTCACCGATCCGCCACTGACCACGGTGCGTCAGCCGGTCGAGCGGCTCGGGGCGCTGGCCGCCGAACTACTCTTCGAACAGGTGGTGTCCGGTGACGGGCCCGCCGCTGACCAGATTCTCGCCACCGAACTGGTCATTCGCTCCTCCACCTGAGGCCCTTCTCAGGAAACCCACTTCCGGTGGTGACCAACTCGTCCTCCATGACTGCGGGAACCATCCCCGGCGAAAGCCCCGCCTCGACCGATAATTTCGGTCGGGGCGGGGCTTCGGTGTTACTGCCGGTAGCGCCGAGAGCAGCTACCGGCAGCCGGCGGCCCTCAGATCACAGCGCCGGGTAGGCGTTGGCCAGGAGCTGGCGGAACTGGGCCGAGAACCAGGCCCCGGAGACCGGGGCGTTGGGCAGGGCACCACTCATGCTGTTGCCGTTGCGGCCGTTACCGGTGTAGGTCGGGTCGCACATACCGTCCAGGCCCTTACCGGCCGGGTTGCTCGGACCGGTCGGCACCAATGTGCTGGAGCCGTCCGACTCGCCCGGAGGCTTGATCCAGGTGTAGGCGTCGATCCCGCTGGCCGGAGCGGCCTTGGGACGCTCGCCGATGCCTGCGCCGCTCTGGTTGCACCAGTTGCCGGCGTGGATCCGCCGGTCGATCCGGGAGGCGTCCACGTAGGTGTTCAGGTCGGTCGAGGTGCTGGCCGCGGTCGGCCGGGCGGAACCGCCCCAGCCGTTGCGGGAGGTGTCGATCAGCATCCCGATGTTGGAGTTGAACCCGGCCGAGATCAGCTGGGTGCGGAACCCCTGGGCGAAGGTCAGCTCGTCGGTGTACTGGTTCCAGTCCACCCACTTCGACTGCCGCACGCTGGTGCCGTTCACGGTGGTGTTGATCTTGACGAACGGCTCGTTCAGGGCCGAGTAGTTGGCCGTGTTGGTGATGAAGCCGTCCACCGTGTTGACGCCGCCGGTGGCCTTCTTCGCGGTGTCGGCGAACATCGTCGCCGCCGGGGCGAAGTTGCTGTCCCAGCCGAGCCAGCCGTGGTGCGCGGCGTCGATGTAGTTGTAGTTGTTCGTGCCCGCCGCGTGCAGTTTCGAGAGGGCGTAGGCAATACCGGTCGAGTAGTTGCCGTTGGCCAGCATCGTGCGGCAGGCCTCGGTGGCGCCGGCGGCGCTGCCCGCGTTGGTCACCAGGTTCGGCAGCGAGTCGATCTCGACGATGTTGACGATCCGGATCGAGGCGTACTTCGGGTCGGCCTGGATCGCCGCGATCGGGTCGATGTACTCGGTCTTGTACCGCTCGATCTCTGTCGGGCCGAGCTCACCGTTGGACGCCAGGGCCGCGCAGTCCCGACCGGGCAGGTCGTAGATGACGAACTGAGCCAGGGTCGCGCCCTGGGCCAGTGCCTTGTCGAGGTGTCCGCGCAGGCTGGTGGCATAGCCCGACCCGGACGGAGCGGTGATCGAGGCGATGCTGTCCAGCCAGACGCCGGTCGGCTGGTTGGAGATCGCGCTGCCGCCCGGCTCGGCCGCCGCCTTGGCCGACCAGTCGGCGTTGACGTACCACTTCGCGCCCACGTAGGGGTTGTCGAGGTGAGTGCCGGGCTGAGGGGTGGTGGTCGTGGTCGGCGTGGGGTTTGCCGTGGGCGATACGGTCGGGGAGACCGTCGGAGAGACCGTGGTGGTGGCCGTCGGCGTCGGCGTCGGGTTGGTGGTGCCGCCGTTGCAGGTGGTGCCGTTCAGGGTGAAGCTGGTCGGCTTGTCGTTGGTGCCCGAGTACGTGCCGTTGAAGCCGACGTTCGTGCTGGCGCCCGAGGCCAGGCTGCCGTTGTAGGCGGCGTTGACGATCTTGACGTGCTTCCCGGTCTGGGTCAGCGTGCCGCCCCAGGCCGAGCCACCCGTCTGGTTGCCGGCGTAGTCGAACTCCAGCGCCCAGCTGGTGATCGGGTCACCGGAGTTGGTGATGTCGATGCTGGCGGTGAATCCGGAGCCCCAGGAGTTCGCCGTGTACGCGACCGAGCATCCGGGGGCGGCGACAGCCGCTCCGATCGATACCAGCGAGATTCCTCCGCTGACCACTGCTACGGCCGCGGCGGCGGCCAATACACGGTGCGAGCGCAGGCGCCCCACACCCTGCCGTAATCTGTTCATGCGATTCTCCTGATGGCTCGATCCACCGCAACGGCGAATGACCGCGACGGACCTTGGGTCGGCTGTACCGGTTGACGCTGCCGTTGTTCCGAGCGCCGACAAGCGCTACGAGCAGGTTGCGGAGACGTTTCACCGATGTCAATGGAGAACGATTCGGCTCTGTGAACCCAGGGAATGGAATCACCGGAAAGATTCGACGAACCCCCGCTGACCTGGCATGAAGCATCTGAGGCAGCCATTTTGGGGCCCGAATCCGGTCTCTCGCCGGGCGGGATCTTCTGAAATTCATTCATGCCGGACCAGCGATCGGTCAGTCCGGCCCCAGGCGGGTCAAGCAGGTGCCCTTAACCGATAGAGCGAGTTCTTGGGAGACCCCTAGAGGTTAATGCGCCGGCTGGTCCCACAGAGAAAGTAGTGACCTTCTCGCGCTCGGGCCGGGCTTCTGGCGCAACCCGGCATCATCGGGTCATGCCTATCGCGCACATACAGGAGTCCTACCGGCTCCGTTTCGATGGGGGCCTTTCGGGTGCCCGGGGGATCCAGCACGGCGCTGACGTCGTGATCGTCGTGGAGATTGCTGCCGAAGTGAACGCCAGCGATCAAGTGCCCCTGCTTCGAAATGGAGTCTTTGTCGCCGCTCCTTGACCCTGGGCTGCCATGATGACCGCACGAGCTCGGGGGAGCTCGGACGGGGGGAGAGCATGAAGGTCTGGAACAGCGCCGTGACCACACAACCGGCGCTCGTGGTGCGGTGCGAGAACGACGCCGAGGTGAGCGCGGCCGTGCGGCGGGCCCGGGACGAGGGCCTGTCGCTGTCGGTCCTGGGCGGCGGCCACGACTGGGCCGGACGCGCCCTGTGTGAGAACGGCCTGGTCATCGACGTGAATGGCCTGAAGAAGATCTCGATCGAAGACGACGTCGCGACCGTCGGCGGTGGGGTGAGCTCGCTCGAGGTCATGGAGGCAGCCGCGGCCACCGGGCAGGCGGTGGTGGCCGGAACGGTGGGCTCGGTCGGGCTGACCGGCCTGACCATCGGAGGCGGCTACGGCCCGCAGCTGGGGAGCGCCGGGCTGGCTGCCGACAACCTCGTGGGGGCAAGGGTCGTCCTCGCCGACGGCACGGTCGTCGAGGCCGAGGACGATCTGCTGTGGGCCCTGCGTGGGGGTGGCGGCAACTTCGGCGTGGTCACCGAGATGCGGGTGAAACTGCGACCGTTCAACACGGCGCTGGCCGGGTCGGTGTTGTTCCCGGGGCAGCAGGCGCACGACGTGTTCACCGGTCTCGGTGAGTTGCTGGCCGAGGCCCCCGATGAACTGGGGGTGCTGTCCGGGGCCATGGACCTCCCCGACGGCACGCCGGCCCTCTACCTGAACCCCACGTGGGTGGGCGATCCGGTGGTGGGCGTTGAATGGGTGCGCAAAATCGAACGATGGGGGACGCCTCTGGTCTCCCAGGTTGCCCAGGTCCCGTTGTCGGAGTCGTTGCGGGCCGCTGACGAGCTGTTCGCCGCCGACGGCCGGAGCTGGATTCTGCGCACCCTGAACGTTGCGGCGCTCACTCCCGGCGTGGTCACGACCATCGTGAGTGCCGTGCAGAACAAACCCTCGCCGAACCAGGTGATCAACATGCATCACTTCCACGGCGCCGCCACCCGGATCAGCCCTGAATCGGCTGCTTTCGGGCAGCGCCGCGAGCATGTGATGGTCGAGATCATCTCCGGCTGGAAGGACGAGGACCCGGCCCCGTTCCAGCGATGGGCCGATGAAACGCTGGAAGCGCTGAGGGAATACGCCCTGCCTGGCGGCTACCCGAACCTACTCGCCCCGGACGCACACGCCCAGATCGTGCAGGCCTACGGGACGAACGCCGCCCGGCTGCGCTCGGTGAAGCAAAGGTTCGACCCGGAAGGGACCTTCACCGCCATCCCGCTGCCCTAGGAGGATCGTGCAGTTCCTCCCCCGGGGGGAGGAACTGCACGATCGGCCTCTACTTCAGGTGCCGGGCGAAGAACTGGTTCGCGGAGTCCCCTTCGTACGCCGGAACGCCGGTGTGGCCGCCCATATTGGCGTGCAGCGTCTTCTCCGTGGAGCCGAGGGCGTCGAAAAGGTCCAGGGCCTGCTGGCGATCATTGTTCTCGTCGTCCCACTGCAGGAGGACCTGCACCGGAACGGTGACCTGACGGGCGTCCTGGAAAATGACGCGCGGCACGAAGCTCCCGGCGAACAGGACAGCGGCCCGGACGCGTGGCTCGACCATCGCCAGCCGGACTCCGATGGAGATGATCCCACCGGAATACCCGACCGGTCCGTCGATCTCGGGCAGTTCAAGCAGGGTGTCGAGGGCCGTCTGCCATTCCGTGACCGCCTGGCCGGCCAGCGGAAGGACAAGCCGGTCGACGATGTCGTCGGTGACCGGCTCTCCGGCCGCCAGCGCCCCGCGGAGATCGGCCCGGGCCTGCTCGGCGTCCGGCGAAGGAGGCCGATTCCCGCTCCCGGGTAGCTCGATGGTGGCTGCAATGAAGCCCTCGGCCACGCAGTGCCGGGCCCGCCCGGCCACCCGGGGATACATCCGGTTCAGCCCGCCGGGATGGCCGACCAGGATCAGGGGCGCCGGGGCGGGGCTGGACGGAGGGGTCCACAGGATGCCAGGGATGTCGCCGAGAGTGAAAAGGCGCTCGAGGACGCCGTCGTCGAGCTGCTGTTCAGAAGTGAAATGCATGGTCATACCCTTCGGAAGGCCGTGAAAACGGCGCTCCCGGACGACCTATCGCCCGACCATGACCCCAGAAGGGAGCACCCATGTCGATGTGTTCACGGGTACCACCTCCTTTGTCTCTCGCACGGTCTGCCGGGAAACATAGCAGGGGGCGTCGTGAGCGACAACCACTTTATTGTCGCGGGCGGACAAGCATCGGGTCGTTGCGGATGCCCGCTCGAGAGCTCACACATGTGGCTCGTCCGGTACCGATACGTGTGATGCACTGAATGGCATGAAGCCGAGCACTCACCGGTCGCCCCTGACCCTCGCGCTGACGCTCTTGTCGGCCGGACTGATGGTCGGCGCATCGCTGATCGCGGCATCACCCGCCAACGCCTCGACGGCGTCCTCAAAGCCTTGGCCCGACAGCACCACGGCTGTCCAGCCGGACGGGCTGGTCGTGGCCGGCGGGATGACGCAGCCCGTCTTTGCCGCCGCCACGGTGATCAAGGAGCGGATCTGGGTCGAGACCGTGGTTGACACCGATGCCGACGGTCATCACGACCGGGTCGCGATCGACATTGAACGCCCGGCCGCCCAGGGGCGGGTCTCGAGCATCCTGGAGGCTTCGCCCTACTGGGAATGCTGCCAGGACGTCGCCAATCATCGGGTGGACGTGCCGTGGTTGCCGCAGGAGCGGCTCGGTCTCGGCCCAGGAGTGCTGAGCACCCGTTCGGTGATGAAGTCGCAGGCTGCGCAGGCCAAGCGTGCGGCGGCCGAGACCGCGCAACGCTACGTCCCGCGCGGTTACGCCTCCGTGCAGGCCCAGACCATCGGGACGGGTGCTTCGGACGGCTGCCCGACCAGTGGCGACCAGAACGAGACGCTGTCGGTGACGGCGGTGATTGACTGGCTGGCCGGTCGGGGTCGCGGCTTTCACAAAGACGGTACCCCGGCCCAGGCCACCTGGAGCACGGGCAAGGTCGGCATGATCGGCACCTCCTACGACGGGACCCTCGCTCAGCAGGCAGCCACCACCGGCATCGACGGCCTGAAGACGATCGTCCCGGTCTCGGCGATCAGCAGCTGGTATGACTACTACCGGGCCAACGGTCTGGTCGTGGCGCCGGGCACCTATCAGGGTGAGGACACCGACATCCTGGCGCGGTTCGTCATTTCCGATCGCCAGAAGAAGGTCTGTGAGCCCATGATCCAGCAGATGGAACGCGATCAGGACCGGGTCACCGGGGACTGGAGCCGGTTCTGGCAGGACCGTGACTACGTGCGGTCGGCCGGCAAGATCAAGGCGAGCGTGTTCGTCGTCCATGGCCTGAACGACTGGAACGTCAAAACCAATCATGTCCAGCAGTTCTGGGATGTGCTGAGCCGTAACAACGTGCCGCGCAAGATCTGGTGGCATCAGGATGGGCACGGTGGGCCGGCGGGCGACGACAGGTACACCCTGCCGAACGGGAAGACCAGAACCTTCGACGACACGGTGAACCGCTGGATGGACCACTGGCTCTACGGCGTGAACAACGGGATCGAGAAGGAGCCACGGGCGATCATTCAGCGGGAGAACCGCACGTACCGCACCTATAACGACTGGCCGGACCACCGCGTCCGTCATCGTCGCTATTCTCTGGCCGCCCTGGGCGGCACGCGCCGGGTGCAGTCGTTCGTGGACGCCGGGTCGAGGAAGACGGCTCGCAAACTCATCGCCTCGCCGACGAAGGCCAACCCGAACCGCCTCGCCTACCGGACCAGGAAACTGGCGAAAGCAACCAGAATTTCCGGTGCGGGCCAGGTCCGGCTGAAGCTGTCCGTCAACAACCGGCGGGATGCCAACGTCACCGCACTGCTGGTGGACTACGCCCCGAACGGCAAGGCGACCTTGGTCAGCCGCGGCTGGACGGATCCGCAGAACCGGACATCGATCCGTCACAGCCGACCACTGGTCAAGGGCCGCTTCTACGCCCTGAAGTTCGGGCTGCAGCCCAAGGACTATGTTTTCGCCGCCGGGCACCGTATCGGGCTGGTCGTGATCTCCACCGATGTCGAATACACCTTGCGGCCCACACAGGGGACGGGACTCAGCGTGAAACCGGGCTCCAGCCAGGTGAAACTTCCGGTGGTCGGCTGATGTGACCACCACCGGAGTTTGATGGGGACAGACATGCCCCGGCCGGTCGAGATGCTCTGAGGGGGCAGATCGGCTGCGACCTCGATGCTCTGCACCTCGGTGATTCCGGGTCGTTCGAGGTCTGGCTCACAGACGCCGGGTCTGGTGCAACGTGATCGGGCCGGCGCGCATCTGATGGTCACAGACGCGCCGACAGGATCACGAGGATGGACGATGACGCAGCACCCCGGGCTACGCGGGTCGACACCGGATGGCGGCCACGCACACGGGCCGGTCCCCGGCGCGGGATGGCCCGGTACGACGAAGACCCGGGAGAAGTGGTTGGGCCGCTTCCAGCGTGGGCTCCTGGGTTCGCTCGTGATCGTCGTCATGCTCGCGTACTTCGTCGTCCGCGATCACCGGGCCGTCTCGGAAAGCTCCGTGTGCGCGGCGTTGACCAGGGAGGAGGTCGTGAGCGCCGTCGGGGGCCGGGCCGGGTACGACGAATGGTCTGCCGACCGTTGCCGATACGGTGCCAACCGGGTCCCCTCGAGCCCCGATCTCATCATCGTCGCCACGGGCGGGAGCGGGTCGAAATCTCCTGAGACGGAGACCGTTGCGCAGATGAAGGCCCGGGTTCAGTCGGGCGACTGGTCGCGGGAGCCGGGTCTGGGCGACTACGCCATCGTGGGAAACTTCAGCAACGAGGTCCAGGTCAAGGACGATGGCGTTTTCTTCTCGATCACGGTCACCGGCGTGGACCACCTGGCGATCCCGTACCGGCGCGACGTGCTCATCGAACTGGCCCGGAGCGCGCTCGACGTCGGCTGAGCAGGCGATCCTCCGACCTGGCCGCCCTGCGGGCCGAGTGCTTCCTGGTCGGTGCCGGACCCCACGACGAGGGCGACCTGCGCGCACTCGTGGCGCGCCGGGCGCCGACCGCTGCCCTTCTGGTCCGGGTGCTGGCCGAGCCGGGGCGCGACGCCGAGGCCCAGGCGGTGATGCAACGACTGCGCGGTGACTTGGTGGAGGAGTACGGCGCCGATCTCTCCTCGGTGGTCACCGAGGTTCATCTGGTCCTGCTGCGCGGTGACCTGCCCGTCCTCTGTCCCGGTGTGTGGGTGGTGGATCCGGCCGGCCGGACCGCTGCCCTAGAAGATCGTAGATGGTTCTGGTGTCAATATTTTGGGATCGTTGCTCGCTACGCAAGTTGACAGCGGCCGAAGAGCCGCCGGATTCTGAAAACTCACCGGTCCTTTCTCCCGTGCCACGTTCGGCACCGGCCGGCCGGCTCTGCACACCTCTTTAGGGGCTGTGGACAGTTTCTGTCCTCGACGTCACCGTGGTGACGAGGGAGCCGTCCCGGCCCCGCTGGGTTGGTGCTATGCCGCCTATGAAGCTGTTTCTGGCGGTGGTCTTTTCCTGCGGCGCAGGCGTGGCTTCGGCCTGACCAGGCCGGGGCGTCCGGCTTCGTTCCACGCTCGTTCCGCGGCCAGGCCCCGGGCTCGGATGTTGCGGGCGGCGTTGATGTCAGCATGCTCGTAGTGCCCGCAGGAGCCGCAGTAGAACGTCTCGCGGGTGATGCGGTTGGTGGCGTCGATGACACCGCAGGCAGAGCATTGCTGTGAGGTGTTTGCCGGGTTGACCAGCCAGATGCGGCGTCCCAGTCCGGCGCTTTCAGCCTTGACTGCAACCCATCTGGCTACTCGTGCCGGTGCTGCCTGGGCCAGGGCTCGGTTCAGCCCCGACTTCGCTGCCACGTTCTTACCTGGTTCCTCGATCGTTCCTTTCGCCGAACGCATCATTGCTTGGAGGTTGAGGTCTTCCAGAACGATAACCTCATGCTCGGTCACCAGGTGCTTTGCGGTGTGCCGGGCCCAGTTCTCTTCGATGTTCGACGCGCGCCGGTGCAGGCGGGCGATCCGGCGCGAGAGCTGCCGCCAGCGCCGACCGTACTTCTTCTTACCGGAGCGATCCTGCTGGAGCGCGATGATCGCAGCGCGGATGCTGCTCAGACGCGATACGAGATCGTCTGCGTGATGCATTATGCCGGACGTTTCGGGGGCGCGCATGGCTTCAGCAGCTGTCGCTCCTGAGGCCAGGGCCACGAGAACTGCTACACCACGGTCAATCCCGGCCGTCGAACCCGGTTGTGCCACCGGTAGCTGCTCGACGGCAAGGTCACCGAATCCGATGCTGGCGCGCCAGGCGCTGCCTTCCTTGTTGGCACGGGTCAAGGTCAGGGTGGTGGGTACGCCGCCGCGCTCGGCATACTGGCGCAGCTGCCGTACAGCGGGATTGGACAAGGGGATCACCCCCACGCCCTGGACGTACAGGTGAGGACGTGGGTGCTTCTTCGTGCCCCCGAGGTTGAGTTTCCAGCCGGTGGTCTCGTCGTAGCCGATGGTCCGCCACCTGCCCTTGCCCTTGAACCGCGGGTACCCAGGGGTTTCTCCGGTGCTGACGCGACGGAAGAACGCGCTGAATGCTTCGTCCACGCGGCGCATCGACCACCTCAGCGGCTGGATGCCCCAGACCAGTACGTCATCGCGGACACCCCGCAGGCCTGTGATGTGACCGAACTGCTGGAACATGTCGATCTTGGTCCTGGACGGATGCTGGTAGGCATCCCGCCGCTCCTGAAGTGCCGCATTAAAGGTCTCGCGGGTCGCGTCCAGAAGCTTCAGCAGGGAACGCTTCTGAGCGCGCGTCAGGGGCTTGAACGCGATCTCAGCCTTGCGGAAGACGACTTCGTCGCGGCCATCGACGATCAGCTTTCCACCAGCACGGCCCTGGCCGTACCGGGGTGCCCGAATCGTCGAGGAGATCATGGCCATCACTGTGCCAGAGGGGGCCGACAAAAACGGAATCACCCCAGGCCGCGACCTACACCGGCTCGGGCTACCCGTGGGCGACCCCCGCCGCGTGCGCACCGGTGGTGAGCACGCAGAACTCATTTCCTTCCGGATCGGCGAGCACGGCCCATCCGGAATCGTCCTGGCGCAGGTCGTTCACGAGCGTCGCCCCGATGTCGAGCAGCCGCTGAACCTCCTCGTCACGGGTGCAGTCGACCGGGCGGACGCAGATGTGCATGCGGTTCTTCACCGTCTTGGGCTCCGGAACACGAAGGAAGATCAGCGAGCGTCCGGCCGGGCCGATCAGCTCCACCTCGTCGTCGGTGCCGTCGTCATCGGCGGGCCGGAAGTCGTCGAGCACCTGAGCCCACCACGCCACCTGCGCGCGAGGATCACGCGCGTCGATACAGAAGTTCGAGGTCCGCGAAGTCATGCATCACCTTGGCAGGAGCCATCGTCGACCGCCATCGGGGAATGCGGCGTTCGCATTCTCCGGCACGATGAACCCGGCACGGCGATCGGCGAGGGAACGAGGCAGTGATGGACTGGCACCAGGGCAACGCCACCGACGACCGGGATGAGAAGAGCTGGCTGATCGGGTTCTTCGCGACCGGCGACCAGGGCGTCAACTACAGCGAGGACGTCGAGATCAAGTGGTCGGACCACCGGGCCGGTGATGTGCAGACGGACTGGGAGAAGTCCCGGGGGACGTCGGTAGGCATCCTGATCTCCGGGCAGATGCGCATCCACTTCACCGACGGCACGGCCGAGTTGGACGAGCAGGGTGACTATGTGCGGTTCGGGCCGGGCGTGAACCATCGGTTCAGCACGCCGACCGGTGGGCGCCTCATCACGGTGCGCTGGCCCTCGCGGCCGGATGAGGACCGCGGCTGAGTTCGGGCGGGGTCAGCAACGGCCACACTTTCGCGTTCCGGTGGTCCGGGCGTGTAATCCAGCCCTGATCTCGTCATCGCCGTCGGCGAGGGCAGTCCGTTCGGATCAGGCGCTGCGGCGCCGGGCGTCGATGGCTCCCATGTTGGCCTCGGCCCACTCGCGCAGGACCGAGATCGGTCCGTGCAGCGACATCCCCAGCGGGGTGAGTCGATAGAAGACCTTGACCGGCACGCTGTCCTCGACGCGACGGTGCACAAGGCCGTCCAGGGTCAGCCGTTTGAGTTCCTGGGAAAGCATGCGGTGCGAGATCCCGGGCATCGCTCGCTCCAGTTCCGCGAACCTCAACTCGGGAGTCGTGGGCCGTGCGAGCACCGTAATGATCATCGCCACCCACTTGCTCCCGATGCGGTCCAGAAGCTCCCGGGTGGGGCACTCGACATCGAACAGGTCTCCCCGTCGCAGGGCGAGATCGGAAGGGGTAGTGGCGGTTACTTCGCGGGAACCAGGTGACGGCATTTTGTGCTCTTCCGAGGTCAGTAGAAGTTCCATACGGTCAGGAGGTAATCAACGGTAACCGACAGAAGGAACTGACGTGATCTCGACACAGAGGATTCAGGCGAACGGCATCGAGCTGAGCGTCGCGACGGCGGGCCAGGGGCCGGCCGTCATCCTGGTGCACGGGTTTCCGCACACCTGGCAGATCTGGGAACCGATCATCCCCGCGCTGGCCGAGCGCTACACGGTGGTGGCCCCGGACCTGCGGGGGATGGGTGCCTCCGAGCGCCCGGAGACCGGATACACGGCCATGGACGTGACCCAGGACCTGGTCGGCCTGATGGATGCCCTCGATCTGGCGACCGCGGACGTGGTCGGCATCGATCTGGGTACCCCGCCGACTTTCCTGCTCGCCCTGACCCGTCCCGAGCGGGTGCGCAAGCTCGTGGTGATGGAGTCGCTGATCGGCCGCCTACCGGGCGCCGAGGACTTCCTGCGCGGCGGGCCGCCGTGGTGGTTCGCGTTCCACGCGGTTCCGGGCCTGGCCGAGAGCGTCCTGGCCGGGAACGAGACCGACTACATCGATTTCTTCCTGCGGACGGGGACTGGGGGAGACGGGGTCAGTCCGGGGTTCCGTGACGCCGTCCATGTGGCCTACAACAGCCCCGAAGCACTGCGGGCAGCGTTCGAGCACTATCGGGCCTTCCCTGTCAGTGGGCAGCAGATCGCCCTGGCCGTGAGCGAATCGCGGCTGAAGGTGCCGACGTTCGCCATCGGGGCGGCGCCGGTCGGCGATGCTCTGCACCGGCAGCTCGAGCCGATCGCAGACACCCTCTCGGGCGTTGTCCTGGAGAACTGCGGGCACATCATTCCGCAGCACCGGCCGCAGCTCCTGCTCGATGCCCTGAACGGATTCCTGGCGTGAGCGGCCTGGTCGATGTACACGCGCACTTCGTCACGCCGCAGTACGTGGCGCGCCGAGACCGGTGAAGACATCGGGTGTCCGCCCATGCCATAGGGTCTCAAACCATGCGATACCGCGCTCTGCGCTCGCTGGTCCTTCTGTCGGTAGTGATGCTCGTGTCGGGACTGACAGCCTGCCAGTCGCAGCACGATGGCGAATCAGGGGATTCGCTGGAAGACATCACCCTGTCGAAGGCGTCCGTGCTTCCACCCGATCTGGACGTGCTGGGATCGGGACAGGCGTGGGAGTTGCCGTCCGGACGCTCGGTTGCGGGATCCGGTGCCCGTCAGGTCGGCCACTACCTGCTGATGCCGGTCGATGCGGACCATGTCCAGGCGACCCAGACCTGGGTGATGGACATGAAGACCGGAGCGACTCGTCGCTACGCGAGCATCGACGAGGGCTGGATCGAGAACATGGCTATCGGAGCCGGTGACTGGATGCTCCGTAGCGAGGTGATGGATCCTTCGTCCGGCGGCTGTACCGGTGCCGACGAAGACGGTTGCTACAGCTGGCGACTCTACGCACAGCCGCTGGACTCAACCACACCCCGGCTTCTGGCCGAGTCCCAGAAGCCGGGAAGGCGGGCGTCCGTACCGTCCCTGGTGACCGATGGTCGGCAGATCGGCTGGCAACAGGGCGACGCCTCCGGCCGGTACCCGATCTATCGCTGGGAGCCCGGGGCAAGGACCGCGGACGTCGTAGCTGAGCGGGATCAGCCGGGCGCTCTGGAGTTCACCGACGACGGACGGCTCTTCGTCCTGGAGACCGCACCCGGAGCCGAGGTGACAGACACGGTGTATCTCAAGTCCCTGACTCAGATCCGGCTGCCGGGACCGAAGCAGATCGCGCCCGTCACCACATTCCTCGGTCTGATGTACTACGACGTCATCGGGCAGACCGTTACCTATTTCCCTCAAGCCGGTGATGGGCACGGTAACTGGCTGACTGTTCCGCTGGGGAGCAAGGCCGGGACCGGACGTCAGGGCGAGCTGATCAATCCTGGGATCGACGGTCCGTACGCGGCTGCGTGGATCACCGATACGAAGCTCCTGAGCTCGTCGGCCACCGGGACAACCGTGTACGACCTGAAAGATCCGGCCCTCACGGTCACGTCGGAAAGCACCGACCTGACGACCGCCCGGGTCAGCAACGGTTCCGTCGTCATCGGCTACCAGCCGCCGGACGACGGTCCGGCACTGGTCTATGTCAAGAAGTACGACTGACGGCAGAGACAGTCGTCAGCGGTTGGCCCTGCCGTCCAGCC
Source organism: Kineosporia sp. NBRC 101731 (assembly GCF_030269305.1). Taxonomy (NCBI): domain Bacteria; kingdom Bacillati; phylum Actinomycetota; class Actinomycetes; order Kineosporiales; family Kineosporiaceae; genus Kineosporia; species Kineosporia sp. NBRC 101731. The sequence continues at coordinate 132,353 of NZ_BSTC01000012.1, read as the reverse complement.
GCAGCACGTTGCTCTCGTCACCGTGCGAGCCGGTCTTACCCACGTGCTGGTCGTCGATCCCCGGACCGTTCTTCAGTACGTGTCGGGGCAGGGGAACGGCGGATCGACAGGAGCCGGCGAGGTTCCGGTGCCTAGCGTTCCATCACCACGATGTCGCCCCGCACCGCCGTCAGCCGGCCCGCGCTCGCGGCGGCGAGGGCGGCGTCGAGGTCGCCGAGCCGTGATGGTGGCACGAGCAGGGTGATCGTGGCGCTCGCCAGGTAGGTCACGTCGGTGATCTGGGCGTCGCCGGTGTCCACCCACTCACGCAGGACTCCCTGGATGCGGCCGGCGTCCTGGTGCGGCACCTCGACCTCCACCCGGACCGCCGGTGTGCGCCGCACGACCCGGGCGAGGTCGAGGGCTTCGGAGACAGCGGTGGAGTAGGCGCGTACGAGACCACCCGCACCGAGCTTGACCCCGCCGAAGTAGCGGGTCACGACGGTCACCAGGTCGGTCAGGTCGCGACGGCGCAGCACCTCGAGCATGGGCACTCCCGCGGTGCCGGAGGGTTCGCCGCCGTCGGACGAGCGCTGCTGGTCGGCGTGGGTGCCGATGACCAGGGCGACGCAGTGGTGGCGGGCGTCCCAATAGTGCTTACGGACCGCCGCGATGACGGCCTCGGCCTCCTCGGTCGTGCGCGCCGGGGTGACCTGGGCGATGAAGCGCGACTTCTTGACGACGAGTTCGTGCTCGAGGGCCGCGGCAATGGTGGACGGGTAGTGCGCCGCACCGGCAGTGGGTTCGTCCACCCCGCCACTCTACGAGCCGGGTTAGGTGCCCGGATCGCCAGGCCGTCAGGTCCGGGGCAGGACACCCATGGTCGTCATGCTGACGGACAGGCGCAGTGCGTCGTGCAGGGTGCCCGGCACCGTGGCGAGCGAGGGATCGGCCTGGTAGACGGCGAGGATGCTCGGGGGAGGGGGGACGTAGGCCGACAGTGCGCCGGCCAGGACCAGGACCTGCAGGCAGTAGGCCTGGGCGCCGTCGCCGAACTCGGGAACGTGCTGGAGGACGAGGTCGGTCGCGGTGGCGAGGCCCTCGAGTGAGGTGCGTTTGTGCCGGGTCGCCACCTCGATGGACACGTTCTGCTCCAGGACGCTGCCCTGCGCACCGAACAGGTTGCACAGCACCGGCCGATCGGCGAGGGAGCGGCTGAGGATCTCGGCCAGCCGGCCGGCCCGTTCCGCGGGGGAGTCGCGCCGGTCGATACCGGTGGCCAGTTCGTCCTTGAGCGCGGCCAGCCATTCCTGCACGAACCGGTTCAGCAGCTCGAGGAGAACCGCCTCACGAGTTTCGAAGTAGCGCAACACGTTCGACTTGGCGAGCCCGACCCGGCGGCTCAGCTCGTTGAGGCTCACCTCGGCGACCGGCATCTCGTCGAGCATGGCGGTGGCGGTGTCCAGGATCGCGCGGCGGCGGATCTCCCGCTGCTCCTCACTTCGCGCCCGTTGGAACGTCACCCTTCGATCCTACATTACAGACCACCGGTCTCTTGACTTGAGACCGGCGGTCTCTTAATCTCGAACCAGTAAGAGACCGACGGTACTTTCAAGGAGAGCGACATGAGCGAGCACTGGACCGAGCAGAACATCCCTGATCAGAAGAGTCGGGTCGCGGTGGTGACCGGCGCCAACACCGGGCTGGGTTTCGAGACCGCCCGGGCGCTGGCAGAGCGCGGGGCCTCGGTCGTGCTGGCCGTGCGCGACGTGGAGAAGGGCAAACAGGCCGCGGCCCGGATCGCCGGGGACGTCGGCGTGCAGGAGTTGGACCTGTCCTCGCTGGAGTCGGTCCGGGCGGCCGCGGCGAACCTGCGCGCGGCCCACCCGCGCATCGACCTGCTGATCAACAACGCGGGCGTGATGTACACCCCGCAACAGACCACCCAGGACGGCTTCGAGCTGCAGTTCGGCACGAACCACCTCGGCCACTTCGCGTTCACCGGGCTGCTGCTCGACCGGTTGCTGTCGGTTCCCGGATCGCGGGTGGTGACGGTCAGCAGCACCGGGCACCGCATCCAGGCGGCGATCCACTTCGACGACCTGCACTGGGAGCGCTCGTACAGCCGGGTCGGTGCCTACGGTCAGGCTAAGCTGGCGAACCTGATGTTCACCTACGAGCTGCAGCGGCGGCTGGCGGCGCACGGCAGCACGGTCGCGGTGGCCGCCCATCCGGGGCTCTCCAACACCGAGCTGGCTCGCAACACCCCGCCCGCGCTCCGTCTGCCGCTCACCGTGCTCGCACCGCTGATCACCCAGCCGGCGCCGATGGGCGCACTGCCGACGCTACGCGCCGCCACCGACCCGGCCGTCCTCGGTGGGCAGTACTACGGTCCGGGCGGGCGGGGCGAGCTGCGGGGGAACCCGCGGCTGGTCGTCTCCAGCCCCGAGTCCTACGACATCGCGGTGCAGCAGCGCCTGTGGTCGGTCTCCGAGAGCCTCACCGGCGTGACGTTCCCGGTCTGAATCCATCTGGCTGTGGTGACAACGCTTTCAGTGCCGCGAACTCCGAGGGTGAGGGGGCGGCGGGCGAACGTTCGTGGCCACCGCACCAGGGATGAACCCCAGGTGCCGACCATCACCGACGGAGGCACCAGCGTCCTCCATGCTGTTGATCGGTAGTGGTGAACCTCTCGAGGCGCGGGTAGATCCGGCCGCGTTGGTGGCGAACACGCGCTCGCGGCCCTCATCACTGACCGGTTCGCGAAGAGCGCTGGATATGGTGAACAGTCATGTCGACGGCTTGGTGTCAGCGGTTGCTGACTTTCGCGACGAGCGACCCGTCGGCGGCGAACAGGGTGACCTCGGCCGTCAGGTCATCGGTTCCGGCGCTCCCCGTCGGAGCCACGTAGACCAGTCGATCCGGCAGGCCGTCGAGCCGGAGCAGGTGGGCCTCGACCGGTGACCCGTTCCCGAGAACGGCTTGCACCCGGCTCGTCTCAGCCGGTGCCAGGCCGACGATGTTCATCGTGCCGGTTGCTGACGTGTCCACGAAGGGGGTCTGATCGCCGGGGTTCAGGGCCACGAATCCCTGGGGCGATGTCAGGCAGGCCACGCCGTGATCCTCGAAGACGGCATAGTCGTCAAGGGCGGTCGTGGCGGCGGGAACCACCTCGCAGTAGTTGATCCCGGGATCGAAACCCGGGCGGGGGCCCGCTGCCAGGGCGACGGTCGCGAGGCTGATCGCGATCGGTGCGCCGATGGCGACGGTGCGACCGGACGGTCCGGGCCGCAGCGAGAACCACCAGTTGACGAGGGCGAAGAGCAGCAGTCCGAGCAGGGCGCCGAGATCATTGGTGATCAGGTCGTTCACGTCGATGCTGCGGTAGGACCACCCGGCTGCCCAGCAGGCCAGGGCCTGCGAGCCTTCGAGCCCAGCCCCCACGAGCAGGCAGGCCACGGTGAGCCAGAGGGCGCCGCGGCGGACCATGAAGGGCAGGCCGAACCCGAACGGCACCGTGAGAACGAGATTCTGCAGATTCTGGTCGTTCAGTCCACTGGACAGCAGGCCCCGCAGGTCGAGCTCGGTGGAGATCTGCAGCACGGGGATGGCCTCCTCGCCGAAGAACGCCGCTGGTGGCCGCTCTCCCGGAAGGGGACAGAGAATGATGAGCGCCAGTACGGTGAGATACCCGCCGAACAGTCCCACGGCGAGCAGCCTGCGCCCTCCGGACCCCCGACGCCGCGCGAGCACCAGCACCGTGAGAACGATCAGGAGCAGTACCGCTCCGAAGGCAACATCTTCCGGCCCGAGCCGATTCATCCAGGACAACACCTGCGGCAATCTATAGAGGCCTGCAGGACATCAGGTGCTTCTGGCGCGGATTCGGTACCAGGGGCCAGAGCTTCGGGACCTGAGGATGAGAGACCGCCGGACCGGCGGCGGGCACCCGCGTCCTCAATGAGTTGATGTCGCCTCACCCGTCACGGCGCACCGTTCCGTGCACGCCGTCCAGGTGGTGGCTCCATTGCGCGCTCTCGGGCAGAACGGTCTTCAGTTCGTCGAGGTAAGTGCCGGCCAGGCGCTGGTTCTGGGCGCGGAACCGGACGACGGTGGAAGGGTGCCGGGTCAGGGCATCGCCGAGGTGGGGTCCGAGGTGGCTCCGCAGCCGCCGGCCCTGCCCGGTACCCGGTCGCCGGGCCCGGTGGGAGTCGAGGATCAGTTCCGTACGGTCGTCGTTCTGCCAGATCCGGAAGCCGATGATCGCGGTGCGGGTCTCGTCGATGAGCAAGGTCCAGGTGCGGTTGAGGGTGATGTACGCCGCCACCGCGGTCATGACCGGCCAATAGCCCACGACCACCGCGAGTGCGAACCATCCGACGACCGGGAAGAAGCCGATCAGGACGGCGACCGCGGCGACCAGGAGCCAGGTCGGGCGGTTGCGGGCCGCGGTCGACAGTATCCAGAGGGTCAGCGCGCGCCAGGTCTGGCCGAAGGATGCGATCTTGACCCCGGCGGCGGTGGCCGTGCGGAGGAGGTCGTTCTGCAGGGTCTGGACGGAGTGCTCAGGTTCGGGCGCGGGTTTCACGCACCATAACTACCAAGGATCGCTCCCCGTCCGCTGGTCACCCTGTGTAATTGTGTGAAAATGCTGCTGTGCCCGAGCTGCCCGAGGTCGAATCCGCCCGCGCCGTCATCGAGCGCTGGGCCCTGAACCGAACGATCGTCGACGTCGATGACAGCGACACGTATGAGTGCCGACCGCATCGGCCGGGTCAGATCAGGCAGGCGCTGGTCGGGCGCACGCTGAGTGCGGCGCACCGGCGGGGCAAGAGCATGTGGGTCGACACCTCCGCCGATGGGCCGGTGCTGGGTATCCACCTGGGGATGTCGGGCAAGATCGTGATCGGTGACGGGGCCGGTACCGAGATAGACGGCGGCGACTACTGGGAACGAGGTCGGCAGCCGGGCGACCATCGCTTCAGCCGGTTCGGGGTGACGTTCGAGGACGGTGGGAGCCTGCTGCTCATCGATCCTCGTCGTCTGGGCCGGGTGCGCCTCGACCCGCCGGTCGAGAAGCTCGGCCCGGACGCCCAGTTCATCAAGCCCGACGCCTTCCGGGGGCTGCTGGCCTCCAGCGGTGCACCGGTCAAGGCGCGGTTGATGGACCAGGACCGGATCGCCGGTATCGGCAACCTGCTGGCCGACCAGATTCTCTGGGCCGCCCGTATCCGTCCTTCCCGCCCGGCCGACGAGCTGGACCCCGACGAGGTCGCCCGGCTCCTGCGGGCCACCCGGGCCGCGATTCGCGACGCCATCGCCGGCGGAGGCGTGCACACTCTCAAAGTTGTTCCCTACCGCAAGAAAGCCGCTCGCTGCCCGCGTGACCGGGCGCCGATGGTGCAGGGTACGGTCGGTGGGCGGACGACGTGGTGGTGCAGCAAGGAACAGGCCTAGTCCCGGTCCCAGGGGCGAGTGCGGACGGAGGGAGTCGAACCCCCACAGCCGAAGCGACGGTTTTACAGACCGCTGGGCTCAACCACTTGCCCGGTGCGCCCGCTCGTTCTTGCTGTCCTGCTGGGTGAATCGTGGCGAAGAGAGGGTTCGAACCTCCGACCCCCGGGTTATGAGTCCGGTGCTCTTCCGACTGAGCTACTTCGCCGTGCTGCGCAGGGGCTGAGGGACTCGAACCCCCGGCACCCGGGTTTGGAATCCGGTGCTCTTCCAGCTGAGCTAAGCCCCCAGGAACGTAAAAACGCCGCTCCCGATGTCTTACGGGAACGGCGCCTTCGTGACACCTGAGATCGCATCAGGTTCAGGAAGGGCCTCCCGGCACGGGCATCCACAGGCGCCACGACATGCGATAGCCATAGCGGGAGAAGGCTGATGAGTTCGTGGTGCGGAACATGACCGGTCTCCTCTCGATGGTCTGCATGGTGATGCGTGGTGGTGTGTTGTGGTGCGGCAGTCCGATCAGGATGGCACGGCCGCCGCACCGGGGCCAAGGGATTAATGATGGACGAGGTGCTCGAGTCGGCGCGGTGGTCGCCGGGGTGAAGTGCCCGGCGTGCCACCGGCCGTACCGACCACGGCTCAGGGCAGACGGATGCATCGGTGCAGCGTCACCGCACGATGACCAGCGTCTTGCCCAGAGCGGTGCGGTTCTCGATCGCGGCGTGGGCTTCGGACGCCCGCTCCAGGGGGAACGTCTGACCGATCACGGGCACCACGTCACCGGAGATCGCCTGGGCCATGATCTGCTCGGCCCAGCGGGGTACGTGCGGTCGGAAACCGGCCAGCTGGTCGATGCTGATCACCGTCACGTCGCGCCGGGCGGCCTCGTCGGGACTGATCCGGGTGAGCTCGCCACTGGCGGCGCCGTGGATGGAGAAACGTCCCTGAGGTGCGGTCATCTCGAACGCGGAGCGTCCGATCGGGCCGCCGACACCGTCGAAGACGACGTCCGGGCCGGTGCCGGCCGTGATCTGCCGGACCTGCCCGCTCCAGTCCGGGGTGGAGTAGTCCACCGACGCGTGTGCGCCGAGGGTGCGGGTGAGGTCCAGCTTGCGGCTGCCTCGCGCAGCCGCGATCACCTGGGCCCCGGCCAGCCGGCACAGCTGGATCAGCAGGCTTCCCACCCCACCGGCCGCCGCCTCGATCAGGACCCGGTCGCCCGGTGTGATGCCGGCGTGCTCGACGAGCCCCTGGGCGGTGCTCCCGTCGGTGTACAGGGCGACGGCTTCCTGGAGCCCCAGCGCGTCCGGCACCGCGAACAACTGGCCGGGCTCCGCGACCGCCAGCTCGGCGAAACCACCGGTCTCGCCGATCCTCGCCACGACCCTCCGGCCCGCCCAGGACGGATCGACGCGGGAGCCGAGTTCCCTGACCGTCCCGCCGACCAAACCACCGGGCACATATGGAAGTTCCGGGCGCCGGTGCCAGCTACCCACACCCTGGCGGATCTGGGTCTCGACGAACGTCAGTCCCGCCACCGACACCTCGACCAGGACCTGACCCGGCCCGGCCACGGGATCCGGCTCCACGGCGGGAACCAGCATCTCCGGACCACCGAACCCGACGACATGGACCACTCGCACCGGTAACCCCCGTTGTTGAACCGCGTCCCTCGATCACCTGAGTCTGCAACCTCAACTGAGGATGAGGTCAACCGAGGGACGGAGAACCGATGAGTTCCGCCCCGCTGCCGGGTCTGAATCGCTGACCGGTCCATCACCCAGGAGCTTCGGAGGCATCATCATGACCGTCACCACGAACGATGCACCCACGACCCGCGCCCTGATCCTCACCGGCGTGGTCGCCGCGGTGGTGGCCGCCGCCGCGACCACCGCCGTGGCCGCTGTCGGTCACGCCGCCGGCATCAGTCTCGACGTGTCCGGGGAACCCATCCCGGTGGCCGGGTTCGCCTCGCTGACCCTGGCCTTCTCCCTGATCGGGCTCGCGCTCGCCGTCGGGATCCGCCGGTTCACCGCCCACCCGCGGACCGTGTTCGTCCGCACCACGGTGGCGCTCACCGTCCTGTCGTTCGTGCCGGACGTGTTCGCCGACGCGGAGGTCGCCACCCGGCTCCTGCTGATGGTGACCCACACGGTGGCCGCGTCCATCGTCATTCCGGCGATCTCCCGCCAGTTGCCTGACTGAAGACGACGTGGGTGCCGGCGCTCGTCGGTGCCGGGGAACGTCGTCGATCATGGAGGACGAGGATGAGGGCGACCGCCCAGAGGGCGGCGATAACGGGGAGGCCCAGGATCCCGATCCGGTCGGCGACGTCGGCCACCGGATTGGCGATGCCGACCCGGGCTCCCAGCCAGCCGACGGCGGCGACCGCTGTCGCCACGGCCGCGACGATCCGGAGGGTCTGGTATCGCTCGGCGCGGGCCAGCAGGATCAGGGGCGGCAGGACCAGCGCGACGATGACCAGCTGCATGGCCTCGATCCCGAAGTTGAACCCCAGCAGCGCAACGACCAGTTGCGCTCCCGTCAGGTCGAGCTCGCGCAGTGCCTCCGAGAACGCCAGTCCGTGGACGAGCCCGAAAGAGGCGGCCACCAGGGCTTCCCGGCCCGGGAAGATCGGGCGGACGGCGTGCAGGGCCGCGACCAGGATGCTGACCGCGATCAGCGACTCGACCAGCTGCTGGGGCACCGGCACACCGAGCGCCCCCAGCGCGAGGGTCACCGAGTGGCCGAGGGTGAAAGACAGGGTGATGGTGGCAATCCGGCGCATCGACCGCCGCGCGGACACCGCTGGGCCCCAGCGTCGGGCGGCGGCCACCAGCGGGGCGGGCAACAGCAGGGTCAGTAGGAAGAGTTGGTGGTCGGTGCCCTCCTGGATGTGTTCCACTCCCAGGCTGAAGAGGCCGGTGAAACCGCTGGACCCACCGTCGGAGGCCAGGTCGACGTGCAGCGGCTGCACGGTGTTCGTCACCGTGCTGCGCCGGACGGTGCCCACCGCGCTGATGCTGCCGTCGCTCTCGGAGCTGGCCGTCACGATCACGGTGTGGGTGGCCACCTTGTCGACGACGGCGTCATACCCGAGGTTGAACGACTCCCGATCGCTGCCGGGCGGTGGGGTGAGCGTGAAAACGGTTTCCAGTTGTGGGTAAAGCCCGGTTGTCTGGGCGTTCCCGACGGTACTGACGGTCAGGGACCCGTCGTCCACGGTCCAGGTTTGACCGTCGTCACTGGTGGGGACGAAGTGATCCAGCAGGTATTGCTGGATCTGGGCGGCGTGGGCGTCGATCGTGGCCTGGGACTCGTCGTCGAGGTCGATCCCGGTGGCCGACTCGAGGTCGGACAACGGAATACCGACGGTGGCCTCGACGGCGCCGTCGCCCACCTCGAGCAGGATGCTCGAGGTGGGCACGACGTGCGCCGATGCGGAGGGGGAGCAGCAGAGCCAGGCCACTGCGCAGACGATCATCACCACGACCACCCGCGCGGACCTCGTCCGTACCGCAGACCTGCTCGGGAACGGCATCAGCTCTTGGTGCCGCCGTAATCGGTGGTGCGGTCACGCCACACCGAATGCGGGTGGTTGCCGGACAACACGATCCCGTTCTGCATCGAGAATTCGATCCACACCGACGGCCCGTCGATGCGGATGTAATCGTCCTTCGCGGTCAGTGCCTGCGTGCCCGACCAGGCGATGTAGGTGTCGTCCAGGTCGTCCTCGTACCCGGCGAGAATGGTCTTGGCATCGCTGTCGGCGAGGTCCTCGACGTAGCCCGCGATCGCCGCGAGGGCCAGCTTCTTCTGCTTCGCCGACAGCGTGGAGATCTTCACGCCCTCGTACTCGGTCGGGAAGGCCCAGTCGTTGCCGGGACCCAGCACCAGGTCGGAGTAGGTGTCGGCCAGTTTCGCGGAGGCTAGCTCGGAGCTGCTGAGCGATGCGAGCAAGGCGACGAAACGCGTGTGCTTAGCCTTCAGTGGCTGGTAAGACTCACCGTCCAGCTCGAACTTCGTGAACGGTTCCACTCCACGGAAGGCCGGCGTCGCACCGACCAGCTTCCCGTCGACGTAGGTGTTGGCCACGGCCATGTGGTGTCCACCGAACTGGAACTCCCAGGTGCCGGAGTCCTGCGGGCTGCCGAGGATCGCCACATAGAAATTGCCGCGGCCGTAGGTGTCGCCGCCGCCGTTGTCGGCGAGGTAGTCATCGGCGGCGAGTTGCTGCTCGATCTCGTCGTAGCCCAGCCCTGCCGTCGTGCCGGTGGCCGCCTTCAGCAAGGTGGTGAAGGCCGCCAGCTGGTCGTCGCTCAGCGCGCTCAGGGCGATCCCGACCCGGGCCTGGCTGCTGCCGCCACCACCGCCGGCACCGCCCGACGGCATGCCACTCGGGGCTCCCTCCTCACCCGAGGCGCCACTGGGCATCGTCCCACCACTGGGCATCGTCCCACCACTGGGCATCGCATCACCACTGGGCATCGTCCCACCGCCGGGCATCCCGCCGCCCGCGCCGCCGGAGATCAGCCCCTGCGGCAGATTGGACCAGCGCTTGGCGCTGGCGAGGGTGTAGTCCAGGAGTACTGTGCTTTGCTGGTCGGCGTCGAGGGTTTGGTAGAAGGCCTGGGCCAGCGCCGCGACACTGCCCGCGGCGGCCTCACCGTCGGCGGTCGCCGTCGAGGCGGTGGTCGTGGCGGAGGTGGACGTACTTCCCGACGACCCGGACGAGCACCCCGCCACAAGCAGTCCCAGGCCGGAGACACCGGCGAAAAGCGTTCGGCGGGTCAATGGCCGGCCGGTGAGGAGAAGGTCGGTCGTGTTCATGCGAGGGACGTTAGTGGGCGACTCATCGGTAGTCCCTGAACGAAGGCTTTGGGCCTCCTGTGAGGGCGGGGTGTGCCAGATGTCTTTGCCATAGGGAAGGATCGGGGGGTGGTGGACATGACCCGGGCAGATTTTGAGCGGCTGGTCTCGCAGGCGCTGGACGAGATCCCGCCGGCCCTGACGCGGGAGATGCGGAACGTCGTGGTGCTGGTGGAGGACGACGCCCCCGACGACGATCCGGATCTGCTGGGCCTTTACGAGGGCACGCCGCTGACCGAGCGGGACGACTGGTGGGCGGCCGGCAGCCTCCCCGACCGCATCCTGATCTTCCGCAACCCGACCCTGGAGATCTGTGAGGACGAGCAGCAGGTCGCCGACGAGGTCCGCATCACCGTGCGGCACGAGGTGGCCCACCATTTCGGCATCGACGACGCCCGCCTGCACGATCTTGGCTGGAGCTGAACGGCCCGGACCACCTGCACCTCCCTTGCTGTGCAGGTGACTGCGCCCTGGCGCTACATCTCTTCCGCGGTGCCGCTGACCCGGATGCGCCCGGTGACGGGGACCGACACGTGGATGAGTGACGGCCGGCCCACCTCACGGCCCTGTTCGACCGTGATCTGAGAGGGGACGGGGAGGTGGCCGCCGTGCCGCAGGTAGGCCCCGAGCCCGGCGGCGGCCGATCCGGTCGCCGGATCTTCCCGGATGCCCCCGCGCGGGAACGGGTTACGACTTGCGAACCGGGTCTCTCCCAGTCGATGCACGACCGGGACGGTGCCGTCCCAGCCCTCGCGGTCCTGGAGCCGGAGTACGGCGGCGGAGTCGTGGTCGAGCCGGGCCAGGACGCCGGGCCCGACCGGCACGATCGGGTGCGGGTTGGCGCCCCGCAGGAAGGCGGGTGGCAGGGCCGGGTCCAGGTCGGACCGCGAAAGTCCGAGCGCGGACAGCAGTTCGTCGAGCAGGACCTCGTCGAGGTGGTCGACGGAAGTCTCCACCGCGGTCAGCGATGCCTGCTGCGGTGTCGCTTCGACGGGCACGACCCCCACATTGGTCGTGAGGCTGATCACCGGGTTCGCTCCGTTGCGCGCCAGGGCCACACCCGAGGCGATGGTGGCGTGCCCGCAGAAGGCGATCTCGGCGCGGGGTGTGAAGTAGCGGATGCGGGCCGAGTCGGGCGTGATCGAGCTCAGGAAGGCCGTCTCGCTGAACCCGAACCGGGCAGCAGTGCTGAGCATGTCGGCGTCGGACAGGGGTTCCGCGTCGAGCACGACCCCGGCCGGGTTGCCGGAAGCGGGCTCGTGCTGCGACGTGGTGAAGGCCCGGAACTTCAGCTCTCTCATGCGGCGTGCGATCTCGTCATGGTGGGTATTCAACGAGATCGCCCGGCCGTGCGGCTACGGCCAATTCGCAGACCGTGGCCACACCGTCGGGTTCAGAACGCGTTGACGCCGGTGCGTTCGACCGAAAGGTCCCACAGTCGTTCGGCTTCGGCCGGGTCGACGGCCCAGCTGCGGACGCCACCCATCATGATGGTGGACTCTTCCGATGCGAGGTCCGCGATGTTGCAGTCTTCCAGGTAGAGGCCGCCCAGGCCCTCCAGCAGGGCCGAGGTCGCCGCCCAGACCTGGGTGGCGGCGCCCTGTTCAGGGGTCTTGAAGGCGGCCACCGGGTTCCCGTCGGCGTCGATCCAGCCCAGGTCGACCATCTCCTGCTTCGGCAGGTGGCGCTGCAACGGCGTGAGGATGCCGCCGGGGTGCACGGAGAAGGCCCGCACCCCTTGGGGCGCGGCCAGCCGGTCCAGGTGCCGGGCGAAGAGCGCGTTGGCGGTCTTGGCCTGGGCGTAGGCGCGCCACTTGTCGTAGCCGTGGGTGAAGTCGATGTCGTCCCAATGGATGCCGCCGCGGCGGTGCCCGATGGAGGACACCGACACGACGCGTCCCCGCCCGCGGGCGATGGCCGGCCACAGCCGGTTGACCAGGGCGAAGTGACCCAGGTGGTTGGTGCCGAACTGCGACTCCCAGCCTGGCCCGACGGTGGTGTACGGGTTGGCCATGATGGCGGCGCTGTCGATGGTGTAGTGAATGTCGCGGCCACTGCTCAGAAAGCGCTCGGCGAACGCCGCGACCGATGCCTGGTCGCCCAGGTCGAGTTCGTCCACCTCGGTGTTCGGCACCTCGGCGAGGGCCTGGGCGGCCACCTCCGGGCGCCGGGCCGGCACCACCACGTGGGCGCCGGCGGCGGTGAGCGCCTTCGTCGCCTCCAGCCCCAGGCCGGAATAGCCGCCGGTCATCACGACCAGCCGGCCGCTCAGATCGATCCCGGCCAGCACGTCGGTCGCCGTGCTCTTCGCGCCGAACGGTGAGTCGATGCGGTGCTGGGGGGCGTGGCCCATCTCGTCTGTCATGGGGAAAATCTACGACCGGTATCGCCGGGGTGCGGCCCGGCCCGGCGCCGGCCAGGTGCGGATCCGGGTCGCGGCCACCTCGTTCAACGGGGTCGACGGCAACTTCCTGGTCGACCGTCACTACCTTCTCTGTGCCTCCGCCGGTGTTCTCCGGCTGGAGGCGCGGGGCCAGACCTGGCTGCCGCCGCCGGCCCGGGCGGCCCTGATCGAAGCCGGACAGCCGATCCAGGTGAGCACTCGCTTTCGCGGTGGGCTACTCGTCGCTGTCTGCCTTCAACGCGGTGTTCCGTGAGCTGACCGGGCGCACACCCACGCAGTACCGGGCCAGCTTCCGGCTCTGAGGCCGGCCCGGTCGCTCACGGCGGGATCAGACGGTGAGGGCGAGCTTGCCCTGGAGATGGCCCCGGTCGAGCAGCCGGTGTGCGTCGACGACGCGCTCGAACGGGAACGTCTCCTGTACGTGGACCCGGAGCCTGCCCTGCTCGACGAGTGAGACGAGCCCATGCAGGGCCACCGGGTCCGGGTCGACCGCGATGCCGCTGAAGCGCAGGCCGGCTGCGGCCGAGCGGGCGATGAGATCGGCGTCGCTCTCGGCCACTGCCGTCACCAGGTGCCCTCCGGATCGCAGCACTCCGAGAGACCGATCGACGGTGTCCCCGCCGATCGTGTCGAGCACGACATCGATGTCGCGGACCACCTCGGCGAAATCAACCGTGGTGTAGTCGATCACCTCGTCCGGACCGAAACTCTCGACGAATTCCCGTTTGCCGGCACTGACGGTCGTGATCACATGCGCCCCTAGCGCTTTGGCAATCTGAAGGGCGAGGTGGCCGACCCCGCCGCCACCGCCGTGGACCAGGACCCGGTCGCCGGCGCTCACGCCGCCGACATCGACCAGGGCCTGCCACGCCGTCAGCCCGGCGATCGGCAGGGCCGCGGCCTCGACGTGCGAGAGTGACGCCGGCTTGCGCACCAGGTGCAGGGCCGGCACGGACACGAACTCGGCGTAGGCATTGGCCGCCCGGGGGAACAACGACATCCCGAACACTTCGTCCCCGGGCTTGAACCGCCAGCTCACCGACTCTTCGACCACGCCGCTGATGTCCCATCCGAGGATGAACGGCGGCGCACCGATCAAGGGGAACTCGCCTTCTCGAAGACGCGCCTCGAGCGGGTTCAGCCCGATCGCCCGGACCCGGACGAGGACCTCGGTGGGCAGGGGACGGGGCACCGGTGCGTCGACGATCGTGAGCACCTCGGGGCCGCCGAGCTCCTGCTGGGTGATGACTCGCATGACTCTCCTGAGTGGTGGGGAAGAGCCTCCAGGCTATTTTTCTGATGGGAACCGGCAGGTACCTTTGGCGCCATGAGCGGTTTCGGGTCCAGCGACGTCTTTCTTGCCGACTGCCCGGGGCGTCTGGCGGTCGAGTTGATCGCCGACAAGTGGACGGTGGTCGTGCTCTACGGCCTCAGCCGGGGCCCGGTGCGCCACGGCGAACTGATCGAGCTGATCGGGGGCATCTCCCGCAAGGTGCTGACCCAGACCCTTCGACGGCTCGAGTCACAAGGGCTCGTCCGCCGCCACGCGTACGCCGAGGTGCCGCCTCGCGTCGAGTACGAGCTCACCCCACTCGGCGAGACACTGATCGATCCGATCCACATGCTCACCGAGTGGGCGAGGGCGAACGGCGACGCGGTCCTGGACGCGCTCGCTGCCGGTCCGGATGATCAGTACCAGCCGACGGACTCGCTGTGACTCCAAGCGCCGCAGGGAGTTCCGTAGCGGTCGGAGATGTAGTCGAGCCCCCAGCGGATCTGGGTGACCGGGTTGGTCTTCCAGTCGGAACCGGCTGAGGCCATCTTGCTGCCGGGCAGGGACTGCGGGATGCCGTAGGCGCCGGAGGAGGGGTTGGTGGCCTGGTAGTTCCAGCTGCTTTCCCGGGTCCAGAGCGAGTCCAGGCAGGTGTACTGGGCGGAGGACCAGCCGCGGTCGGTCAGCAGGATCTTGGCCGCGGCCTGCGGGTTCTTCCGGGAGTTGGCCAGGGACAAGGCCGAGGACGAGGAGGACGAGGAGGACGACGCGCTCGCTGTCGGCTCGGAAGCGGCGGCTTCGGCCTTGGCTTTGGCCTTGGCTTCGGCCAGCGCGGCTGCCTTCTGCTCCGCTTCCTTCTTCTCCTTGGCGGCCTTGGCCGCCGCCCTGCGCTGGCGGGCCTGCTCGGCACTGGCCTTCTGCGACTGGGCCGCAGCGGCTTTCGCCTTGGCCGGGGAGGCATCCTTGATGTTCTGCAGCGTGGTGGCCGTCACCTCGGCCCGTTCGGCCTCTGCTTCGGCCTGGGCCGCAGCGGAGGCCGATGCGTCTGCGCTCGGCTGTTCCTGCAGGGCGTCGAGGGCGAACGCGGCCGTGCTGGAACTGCTGTCGGCGTCGAACGGGTCGGCGAACTGGGAGACCGCGATGCCCTCGGCGCCCACGACCAGTGCCATCACCAGCAGGCGGGTGGCGGTGCCGTGGAGGCGACCGATCCGCCGCCGGGGAGCCTCCGGCGAGGACTCGGGTGCGGTGGGGTCGGCGGTGAGATCCAGGCCCCATTCCGTGGAGACGGCCAGGGGGACCAGGGGCGGCTGCGGACGCGAGCGGTGGAACGCGTCGGCCGACGGCGGGGGCGGCACGGGCATGTCGATGCCGGCCGGGCGCCCGGGGTTGGTGCGCGGGATGGGCAGGACCGCGGGGGTCGGCAGCATCGCGTGCGGGTACTGCGTCTGCAGGGTGGGCCGGCGCGTCGCCTCCGCGCTACGTGGGGCGGAAGCCGGAGCCGACGGACGCTGGGGGCGTGACTGGTGCCCGGACGGACGGCTCCCCGAGGGGCGGGTGTGCGAGGTGCGCCGTGCGGCGGCCCGGGCCTCGGCCCGGCGTAGGTCTGATCGCTTGGGGTAGCTCTTGATCCCGTCCTGGCTCAGCACGGGGATACCACCGGTGTTCAGCCAGTGCTCCGCGAGGTCCTCTTCGGTCTCCGGGCCCACGGTTGTCGTCACGACCTCCACCGTGGCGACTCGGACCAAGAACCACAACCGTTTCAGCAGAGAGTTAGGAAAGGTTTGATATCACCCACGATTTCCTCACGGAAAGTGCGATCTGGTAACCGTGCGCAGGCAGGGGGATGGCGCTGAGCGGGGCGGGTGCATCCGGTGCGTTGTGTCCGTGGGGAGGGCGAGGCCGGTGCTGTCCGCGAACCAGCGCAGCGGATCGAGCACCGGCTGCGGCATCACGGGGTACGCCGACAACCGCAACACGCTGGACTACCACTGCTACACGGTCGCCAGCGACGGCTCGACCTGGACGTACCTGCGCAACGACAGCGACGGTACGACGGGTTGGGTGAAGGACACGCTGCTGCCGAACAACGGCTCGGGCGTGTACTGCGGGTTCTGATCCCGGCCGGTTCCTGAATCGGTCGGCGTGATCGACCGATGCGGGCGGCGGGACGCGGGTGGTCGCCTCCTCCCGGAGACGGCCACCCGCGTCCATCACGGGTGGTTCATTCGCCGACAATCCCGGATTCCTCCAGACGCCCCGTCAGAAAAGCCTTCTCGGCCGGTGTCGGGGCCAGGTCCAGGGCCCGTCGGTAGTGCTGCGCCGCCTCGGCCCGGCGGTCGAGGCGGCGCAGGAGATCCGCCCGGGTGGCGGGCAGCAGGTAGTACCCGCCCAGGTCGCTCTCGAGCCCGTCCAGCAGCGGCAGGGCGAGTGCCGGGCCGTGGGCCATGGACACCGCGACGACCCGGTTGAGTTCGACCACGGGGGAGCGGGTGATCTGGTGAAGAGCGGCGTACAACTGGACGATTCGCTGCCAGTCGGTGTCGGGCGCGCGGGGTGCGCGGGCATGGCAGGCGGCGATCGCCGCCTGGAGCTGGTAGGGCGTTCGGGTGCCGCTCAGCAGCGACAGCCCTTCGGAGATGAGCTCCTGGTCCCATCGGTCCCGGTCCTGCTGGTCCAGGGTGATCAGCGTGCCGCCGGCATCGTGCCGGGCCGCGGATCGAGACTGGTGCAGCACCATGAGGGCCAAGAGCCCACGGACCTCGGTCTCGGTCGGCATCAGGTGCGCCAGCAGTCGTCCGAGCCGAATGGCTTCCCCGGCCAGGAGTTCCGGGCCGGAATGGCCCGAGTATCCCTGGTTGAAGATCAGGTACACCACGGCCAGCACACCGGTGAGCCGTTCGTGCAGCATCTCCGGGGCCGGTACCCGATAGGGGATGCCGGCGTTGCGGATCTTCTGCTTGGCCCGGGTGATCCGCCGGGTCGCGGTCGCGGGGGTGATCAGGAACGCCGCGGCGATCTGCTCGACCTCCAGACCGGCCACGGTGCGCAGGGTCAGGGCCACGCGGGACTCGAACGGCAGCGCCGGGTGACAACACGTGAACAGCAGCCGCAGGCGATCGTCGTGGTGGGCGTCCTGAGTCGTCGACGTCAGCAACCGCATCTTCTGTGCCTCGGTGACCCCGCGCCGCAGCCGGTCCAGAGCCACCCGCCGGGCGGTGACGGTGAGCCAGGCGCCGGGACGGGCCGGCACCCCGTCGTCGGGCCAGCGGCGCAGCGCCCGCTCGAAGGCCTCCTGCACGCATTCCTCGGCCAGGTCCCAGTCGCCGCTCAGCCGGATCACGGTGGCCAGCACCTGGGCCCGCTCGCCCGCGAAGGCGGCCTCGACGGCCGCCTCCACGGACAGTGCGGACGGCTCCGACGGTGATGAGCTCACTGGTAGTACAGCGGGCGCAGTTCCAGGCTCCCGAACTTGGCCGCGGGATGCCGCGAGGCCACCTCGATGGCCTGGTCGAGATCGTCGCACTCCAGCAGGCAGAACCCGCCGATCTGCTCCTTGGTCTCGGCGAACGGCCCGTCGGCGATCAGGACCTCACCACCGCGCACCCGGACCGTGGTGGAGTCGGTGACCGGGGCCAGACGCTCCTTGAGCGAGGCGATCCCGCGCCGCTCCATCTCCTCGTCCCACGCCCGGGGGTCGGCCTCGGCCTCGTCCACCACGACGTTCTTGTCGATCGCCAGCAACATCAGGTACTTCACGTCGGCCTCCCGTGTGCCTCGGAGCTGCCTCGTCGGGCAGCTTCACCCCTCCGACGAACAGGGTGCCCACACATCGGACACCGGCGACGGAGAATTGAGGACGAGGTGGTTGCCGTCAGAAGGTCGTTGACCTCAACCGGGGTTCAGGTGCCAGCGTGGGTGCCATGACGACGTGGATCTGCTCGACCTGCGGCCTGGAGCACCCCGACACGGAGCACCCGCCCGAGACCTGTGCCATCTGTGAGGACGAACGCCAGTACGTGCCGGACTCCGGGCAGAGCTGGACCACCCACCGGGCGCTGGCCGAGGCCGGGCACCGGGTGAGCGTGCAGGAGCTGGAGCCGGACCTGTACGCGGTGCGTTGCAGCCCGAGATTCGCCATCGGTCAGCGAGGGCTCCTCCTGCGCACACCGCAGGGAAACCTGCTGTGGGAACCGCCGGGCGTGTTCGACGCCGCGGCCGTGGCGGCGATCCAGGACCTGGGCGGGGCCGCCGTGATCACCGCCAGTCATCCCCATCTGGTGGGGGCTTCGGTGTCGTACAGCCACGCGCTCGGCGACGTGCCGGTGCTGGTGGCGGAGGCGGATCGGGCCTGGGTGCGTCGGCCCGACCCGGTCGTGCAGTTCTGGGGCGGTACCCGCGAGGTGCTGCCGGGGGTGAAGCTGCTGGAGTGCGGAGGGCACTTCGCCGGCAGCGCCGTCGCCCACTGGGCCGCGGGTGCGCAGGGGCGCGGGGTGCTGTTGACCGGGGACACCATTTTCGTGGGCGGTGACCGCGCGTCGGTCTCCGCCATGCGCAGCTACGTCAATCTCATCCCGCTGCCCGCCCCGGCCATCCGCCGGATCCGGGAAACCGTTGCCCCCTATGCCTTCGACCGTCTCTACGGCGGTTTCGACCATGCCGTTATCGACACCGGCGCCCACCGGGTTGTCGTGGACTCCCTGACCCGGTACCTGGGCTGGATCGGCGGGGAGCTGGTGCCGCAGGAGGAGAGGTGAGGGGCATGGACTCGATCGTGTGCCGTCGTTGCGCCGGACCCGCAACGACGGCACACGATCGCCCTCGGATCAGGCCGCCGGCAGTTGCTTGGCGCCCTTCTGCACGGAGGTGGAGATCTTGATGCCCTTGTCGATCAGGCGGTTGCCGTTCACGTCGGTGATGCGGATGGTGTTGCCGCAGCCCTTGCCGGTGCTGGACTCGAAGTAGTTGTAGTCGCGGCGGGTGAGCTTGAACCAGCCGGAGGCGGTCTTGAACTCGATGGTGCGGATCGGGTTGCGGTGGTTGCGCACCTGCACGCCGCACCACCACTGGGTGGAGCCGTCCTTGTACACGTACCGCACCGGGCTGGTCAGTTTCGGGCTGAGCAGCTTCCAGGTGACGTTGATCTGGCCCTTGCCGGGGGCCAGCTTGTCGAAGGCCTGCTTCGACAGGTCGAGCTGACGGGACTTGCAGCTACCGGGACAGAGGTCGACGATCTTCACCGTGATGCTCTTGCCGTTCGCAGCGGTCACCTTGACGTAGGCGCCGCACATCAGCGAGCCCTGGTAGTCGGCCGTGTTCAGCGCGGCCACCATCAGGGTGCTGCTGCGGGCGAAACTGCAGGCCCCGGTGCCGTCGGCGTCGTAGTAGGTGGCGATGCCCTTGTATGTCGTGCCGAGCGTGACGCGGTCTTTGGCCGCGCTGGTGGTGACGTCACTGGCCGAGGACGACACGGGCGTGACCGCGGAACTGGACTGGGCGAAGTAGACACCTCCGCCCACGGCTACCAGGACGGTCAGGGCGGCGGCGACACGGGCGCTGAGCTTCTTTCGGGACACGTTGTGGATCTTCGTGCCTCCAGCATCAGGTGTGTGTTCTGGCCGGGTTAAGAAATCCGCCGCACCCCGCAGAACAGATCCGGACCTTTGTACATGTTGCTTTTGGTCCAGCAAGCGCGTAAACCAGAAGCAAGCAAAGATCCGAGTGGTTGGACAATGGTGTCGAATGTTCGCGAGTGAGCGTCAGCAGGTCATCCTGGACCGGGCCCGGCAGGACGGGCGGGTCGATGTACAGACCCTGGCCGCCGATCTGCAGGTGACCCAGGAGACGATCCGTCGCGACCTGACCACCCTCGAGCGCCGGCGGCTCCTGCGACGCACGCACGGCGGGGCGGTCCCCGTCGAGAAGCTGGACTTCGAGCCCCAGCTGTCGGTGCGCGAGACCCTGCACGTCGACGAGAAGCAGCGGATCGCCCGGGCGGCCCTGGACGAACTGCCCGAGGAGGGCGCCGTCCTGCTCGACTCCGGCACCACCACCGCCGCCCTGGCCCAGTTGATTCCCGACGACCGTGAGCTCACCGTCGTCACCAACGGCATGTCGATCGCCCTGATCCTGGCCGACCGCCCCAACATCACCCTGCACACCGTCGGTGGCCGTCTGCGGCCCCGCACGCTGGCCTCGGTCGGCGACTGGGCCGAGCGGGAACTGCGCGAGGTGTTCGTCGATGTCGCCTTCGTCGGGGCGAACGGGGTCTCGGTGGCGCGCGGGCTGACCACACCCGACCGGGCCGAGGCTGCGGTCAAGCGGACGATGATCGCCTCGGCCCGGCGCACGGTGGTGCTGGCCGACCACACCAAGTTCGAGGCCGATCACTTCGCCCAGTTCGGGCACCTGGCCGATATCGACGTCATCGTCACCGATACCTCGCTGGACGCCGACCTGGTCACCGAGGTCGGCGGCGCGGGACCGAGAATGGTGCAGGCATGATCCTCACATTGACGCCGAACCCCAGCCTGGACAAGACGTTACAGCTTGACCGGCTCGAGCGGGGGGCGGTCAACCGGGCCGTGGGCGGCCGTGTTGATGCCGGCGGCAAGGGGGTGAACGTCTCCCGGGCCCTCGCGGCCCACGGCATCGCCAGCACCGCTGTCCTGCCGCTGGGCGGGAGCGACGGCTCGCGGATGGGCGCGATGCTCGCCGCCGCCGGGGTCAGTGTGCGGGCGGTGGACGTCTCGGCGGGCCCCCGGACCAACATCACCGTCGCCGAGCCGGACGGCGTCACCACCAAGATCAACGAACCCGGGCCGCAGCTCAGTCCCGGTGAGATCGCCTCGCTGGTGGACGCGGTGCTCGAGATGGTCACGCCCGGAACCTGGGTGGCGGGATGCGGGAGCCTCCCGGTGGGGGCCCCGGTCGACTTCTACGCCGACCTCGTCGGGCGGCTGCACGAGCGCGGTGCGCGGGTCGTCGTCGATTCCAGCGGACCTGCGCTGCAGGCGGTTCTGGAGAAGCGGCCCGACCTGATCAAGCCCAATCTCGAGGAGCTGGCCGAGGCGGTGGGGCGAGGGCTGCGGACCCTCGGTGATGTGGTCGATGCCGCAGATGAGCTCCTGGGGCGCGGAATTACCACCGTGCTGGCCAGTCTCGGACCGGACGGGGCGCTGCTGGCCACCGGTGACCTCCGGCTGTACGGTTCGGCCCGGGTCGAGCAGCCCCGCAGTACCGTCGGCGCCGGCGACGCGCTGCTCGCCGGATATCTGGGCCGCATCTCGCAGTCGAACGACCCGACGCAGGCCCTGCGCAGCGCCCTGGCCTGGGGCGCGGCGGCGACCTCGCTCCCCGGGAGCCGGATGCCGGGTCCCGACGACGTCGCGGCGATCCGCGTCGTCCTGCACGAGCACCTCGATGTCCACCGGAAGCTTTCCCCAACAACGTAATTCGGTTCCACGAACCTCTGAAAGGTGAGAATCTCGCCATGAGCGACTTGATCAACGACGACCTGGTCCTGCTCGACGTCACGGTGCCCGACCGGGCGACCGTGACACGCCGGCTGGCCGAACGGCTCGCCGCGGCCGGCCGGGTCACCGACCTGGACGGCTTCCTCGCCGACGTGCAGGCCCGCGAGGAGCAGATGCCCACCGGCCTGCCCGGCGGTATCGGTATCCCGCACGCCCGGTCCACGTACGTCACCGTGCCCACCCTGGGATTCGCCCGCGTGCCGGGTGGTGTCGACTTCGGCGCGGAGGACGGCCCGGCCACCCTGGTCTTCCTCATCGCGGCTCCGGACGGCGCGGGGGAGGAGCACATGAGCATCCTGGCCTCACTGGCCCGCAAGCTGATCCACCAGTCGTTCAAGGATTCCCTGCTGAACGCGTCCGGCCCGCAGGACGTCGTCGAGATCGTGCTGAAGGCGGTGGCGTCATGAAGATCGTTGCGGTCACGTCCTGCCCGACCGGTATCGCCCACACCTACATGGCGGCCGAGGCCCTGGAGCAGGCCGGCAAGGATGCCGGTCACGAGATCAACGTCGAGACACAAGGGTCTGCCGGTGCGAACCGTCTTGCTCCCGAGGTGATCGCCGCCGCGGACGCGGTGATCTTCGGCGCGGACGTCGAAGTGCGCGAGCGTGAGCGGTTCGCCGGCAAGCCGCTGGTGGAAGTACCGGTGAAAAAGGCCATCTCGGACGCCCCCGCGCTGATCGCCCAGGCCGTCGCGATGGCGGCCGCGGCCCCGTCCGGCCCCCCGGCCGCTGCCCCGGCACTGGCCAGCAAGGTGACCAACGACGCCAGTCACGCCACCCGCGTGCGCCAGTGGCTGATGACCGGCGTGAGCTACATGATCCCGTTCGTGGCGGCGGGCGGCATCATGATCGCGCTGTCGTTCATGATCGCCCAGATCGCGGCCGGCCGGCAGGGCGCCATCCTGGTCACGCAGGTACCGCTGACCGAGGTGACGCAGAACTTCGACGTCACCTCCGGCATGCACTGGGCAGCCTTGTTCTTCCAGGTCGGAGCGGCGTCGTTCGCCTTCCTGGTTCCCGCCCTGGCCGGTTTCATCGCGTTCGCGATCGCTGATCGTCCTGGCATCGTGCCCGGTTTCGTGGGCGGCTCACTGGCCGTCGCGGTCGGCGCGGGCTTCCTCGGCGGTATCGCCGCCGGCTTCCTCGGCGGTTTCGTGGCCCTGTGGCTCGCCCGCCGCAACGTGCCCAAGGCGGTGCGCAGCGTGATGCCGGTAGTGGTCATCCCGCTGGTAGCCACGTTCATCACCGGCCTGATCATGCTGATCGTGCTCGGTCGCCCGCTGAAGTGGATCTCCGACGAGCTCACCGACGGCCTGAACGGCATGAGCGGCGCCAACCTGATCGTGCTGGGTGTCGTGCTCGGTCTGATGATGGCCTTCGACATGGGTGGCCCGGTGAACAAGGTCGCGTACACCTTCGCCACCACCGGTCTGGCCGCGGTCGGCACCTCCACCGACGCGACCCAGCTGAAGATCATGGCTGCGGTGATGGCGGCCGGTATGGTCCCGCCGCTCGGCATGGCCCTGGCCACCCGCCTGCGCCCGGCGCTGTTCTCCGAACCGGAGCGCGAGAATGGCAACGCGGCATGGCTTCTGGGCGCCTCATTCATCACCGAGGGGGCCATTCCGTTCGCGGCGGGCGACCCGCTGCGCGTCATCCCGTCGCTCATGCTCGGCTCGGCCGTCACCGGCGGCATGGTGATGGGCTTCGGCAGCACCCTGCGCGCCCCGCACGGCGGTCTGTGGGTCACGCCCCTGATCGGCGGGATCGTGCCCTACCTGCTCGCGCTGATCGTCGGCACCGTGATCACGGCCTTCGCGGTGACGGCGCTGAAGGGGCTGCGCGCCCGAGAAGCCGCCCCGCAGGCCGAGCTCGTCAACAGCTGACCACCATTTTCCCGGAGGTACCCGAAATGCCCGCACGTCAGGTCGTGATCGGCTCCAGCGTCGGTCTGCACGCCCGTCCCGCCAGCCTGTTCACCCAGGCAGCCGCGCAAGCCGCTGTCCCGGTGACAATCGCCCGAGAGGGTGGCGATCCGGTCGATGCCCGCAGCATCCTTCTCGTTCTGAGCCTCGGGGTGAAGCACGGGGAGACGGTCACACTGGCCGCCGAGGGTGAGGGCGCCGACCCGGCGCTCGACGACCTGGCGTCCCTGCTCGCCCAGGACCTCGATGCTGCACCGGCCGGTGGCTGAGATGTCGACACACAGGGCAGGGCTCGGGGTCAGCCCGGGCGTGGTGGCGGGACCGGTGGCCCGCCTGGCGGCTCCACCCCGTCCACCGGCCGACGAGAAGCCCGGCGACGACCCGGTCGCCGAACTCGCCCGGGTGGACGCGGCGCTGGATCAGGTCGCCCGCACCCTGCAGGAGCGGGCGCAGGCCACCTCCGGTGACGCGGCGGACGTCCTGACCGCCACCGCCCTGATGGCCCGCGACCCGTCCCTGCACTCCTCGATCCAGGGTCTGCTGGAGCAGGGGCGCCCGACCGTGGCCAGTCTCGACTCCGCGATCGAGAGCGTCTGCGACGTGCTGGCCGGTCTGGGCGGGTACATGGCCGAGCGGGCCGGCGACCTGCGCGACGTGCGCAACCGCGCGCTGGCCGTACTTCTCGGGCTGCCGATGCCCGGGATCCCGCATCCGGGACACCCGTTCGTGCTGGTCGGTCACGACCTGTCCCCGGCCGACACCGCCACCCTCGATCCGGCCGAGGTGCTGGCCATCGTCACCGAGGAAGGCGGCCCCACCAGCCACACGGCGATCCTGGCCAAGGGGCTGGGCGTGCCCGCGGTCGTGCGCTGCCCCTCGTCCCGTGACCTGGAGGACGGCACCCTGGTCGTCGTCGACGGTTCCACCGGCTCGGTGATCGCCGACCCGGCGCCGGACCTGGTCACCCAGGCCCTGGAACAGGCCGACGCCCGACGTCGGCTGACGGCCACGGGGGCCGGACCCGGACGCACGGCCGACGGCACCGCGGTCGCCCTGCTGGTCAACATCGCGACGATTGACGACGCCCACCGCGCCGCCGCCCTCGACTGCGAGGGCGTGGGCCTGTTCCGGACCGAGGGCATGTATCTCGGCCGGCACAGCGCGCCCACGCTCGAGGAACAGGAGGCCGGCTACCGCGAGGTGCTGACCGCGTTCGCCGGCCGCAAGGTGGTCGTGCGCACCCTGGACGCGGGGGCCGACAAGCCGCTGGCGTTCGTCGAGCACGGTGACGAGGAGAACCCGGCGCTCGGGGTGCGAGGGTTGCGCGTCTCCTGGCGTCATCCGGAATTGCTCCAGACCCAGCTCCAGGCCCTGGGCCGGGCGGCCGCGAGTACGGCCTCCGATGTCTGGGTGATGGCCCCGATGGTCGCGACCCCTTCGGAGGCAGCAGATTTCGTGGCGAGCGCCCGTGCCGCAGGTCTGTCCGTGGCCGGGGCGATGATCGAGGTACCCGCCGCCGCTCTGCGCGCCGACCGGGTCCTGGCCGAGGTGGACTTCGTCAGCATCGGCACCAACGACCTGGCCCAGTACACCTTCGCCGCCGACCGGATGCAGGGTGAGCTGGCGGCCCTGCTCGATCCCTGGCAGCCCGCCCTGCTGGACCTGATCGCGGCGGTGGGCGCGGCCGGTGAACGGGCGCACGTGCCGGTCGGGGTCTGCGGTGAGGCCGCCGGTGACCCGCTGCTGGCCTGTGTGCTGGTGG
This sequence comes from Kineosporia sp. NBRC 101731, assembly GCF_030269305.1. Classification (NCBI taxonomy): domain Bacteria; kingdom Bacillati; phylum Actinomycetota; class Actinomycetes; order Kineosporiales; family Kineosporiaceae; genus Kineosporia; species Kineosporia sp. NBRC 101731. Next base: position 107,153 of record NZ_BSTC01000012.1, on the reverse strand, counting down.
GTCTGGGTGTGCGGAGCCTGTCGATGGCTCCCGGTCTGATCGCCACGGTGCGCCTGGTCCTGGCGGCCCACTCGCTCGAGGAGTGCCGCGCGATGGCTGCCGCGGCCCGCGACGCGGTCGACGGGGTCACCGCCCGGGAAGCCGTGCGGGCCCTGGCCGGGGAGGCCGTCCGGGCCCTGATCTGAGGGGCGGGAACTGGGCCGGCGGATCGGGTCGTGAGGCTGCTGTTCAGCCCCGCACCCGCGTGGACCGCCGCGACCGAATGGCGCTGAACAGGTTGAGGATTCCGAGGACCACGAGGATGACGGCGATCCCGACCCCGCTGACCCAGAGGGGGACGACCGAGTACCGCGTCACCCCGTAGTGCTTGTCCAGGTCGACGCTCTCCCCGCTGGCCCGGTCGCCGAGGGCGTAGGCAGGCATGGTGAACGTCCAGGCGGCGTACGACGCAGGCTTCTCCGAGCTGGCGAACTTGACCTCACCCTTGATCTGGCGCCCGTCCAGGGTCCAGGTGGCAGGGCATGTCTCGGTGGCCTGACCGCCGCTGCCGCGGCGCCGGATGTAGATCTTGTCCGGTACCTCCTCCTGCGGGCAGGTGCCCTGCACCGTGACCCGGTCGCCGTAGCGGTAGCGGTAGGAGTCGGCGTCGAAGGTGCGCAGCACGAGGCCGGCGACACCGGAGATGACGAGACAGATACCCACGCCGATGATCAGCGTCGAGATCAGGGCAGCGGTGCCTTCCTCCCAGAAGATGCAGAGGATGACGCCGAGGAATCCCGCGGAGAGCAGGATCGGCCCCCAGAAGCTGAATTCGTAGGGAAAGATCTGCAGGGCAATACCGACCGCGATACAGACGCCGCTGATGGGGCCAAGGACTCGGGGAAGGGACACGGAAAAAAGCTAAAGTCGGGGTTTTCGGCGGTCAAGGCGTTTCCCATTGCCCCTTGCAGAACCGCTGAGGGCTGTCCCCGGCAGTCTGGATGGCAGCTGGGTCAGACCGTTGTTGCGGAAGGAGCTGTTCTGCGCTCCGCTTCGGACACGTCGGGCTGCGCGCGATCACCGCCGTCCCGGCAGCCGTGGCCTTCGTCCCGCGCAGCCGCCGATAATGAGCGCATGGCCCAGCCCTTCGACCCCGTGGACCGCCGTCCGACCCTGGAGGACGTGGCCCGGGCCGCCGGGGTGTCCCGGGCGACGGTCTCGCGCGTCATCAACAAGGTGCGCAACGTGGACCCGGACATCACCCAGGCCGTGACCGAGGCGGTCGTCGCCACCGGGTACGTGCCCAATCAGGCAGCGCGCTCCCTGGTCACCGGGCGCACCGGCACGATGGCCCTGGTGATCAGCGAGGTGGCTCACCGGGATCCGGAAGACCCGTTCACGAGTCAGTTTCTTGCCGACCCGTTCTTCGGCCGGGTCGTGGCCGGCCTCTCGAACGCCTTCGCGGAGGCCGGGGTGCGGCTGACGTTGACCTTCGCCGAGTCCGACGGTGCCCGGGCCCAATTGATGGACGACCTGCACGCGGGGCGCTGCGACGGGGCGGCGGTCATCTCGCTGTACCCGCTCGACCCCCTGCCCGGGCTGCTGAGCGCGGTCAAGGTGCCGGTGGTCTTCTTCGGCCGCCCGCCGCAGGGTCTGCCGTTCAGCTATGTCGATCTGGACAATCGGGAAGGTGGCCGGCTCGCCGCCGAGCGGCTGATCGAGCTCGGCTGCCGCCGGATCGCCACCATTGCCGCCCCTGCGCAGTCCATCGCGGGAAGGGAACGCACGGCCGGGTTCGCCTCGGTGCTGGCGGCCCGGGGCATCAGCGAGTTCCCTTGTGAAGCGGGAGACTTCACCCAGGCCGGGGGAGAGGCCGCGATGCAACGCCTGCTGGCGCGCGCCCCCGACCTCGACGGGGTCTTCGCCGCCTCCGATCTGATGGCCGTGGGAGCGGTCGGGATTCTCAAGGACGGTGGACGACGCGTGCCGCAAGACGTCTGCGTGGTCGGCTTCGACGACGGCCGGGCGGCCACCGCCAGCCGGCCTCTGCTGACGACGGTGCGTCAGCCGGTCGAGGACATGGCCGCCGAGATCGGTCGTCTGCTCACATCGGTACCGGCCAAGGGACGCGCACGGTCGGTGATCTTCCGGCCCACCTTGGTAGTGCGTGGGTCGGCCTGATCAGAAGTCTCCGAAAATTGTTCGAAGCCGAAAACTTTCAGGTGAAGACCGGTCGGCGCACCGTCACGACGGCTTGATTGACACCCAGGACTCCGGTCAACCATGTTGGAGAGCGCTCTCCTCATCCCTGACCGGAGGAGCACCGTCATGAAACGCTGGAAAGTCACCACCGGACTCACCACTGTCGTCGCCGGATTCGTGCTGGTCGTGACCAGTGCGGGCTGGGCTCCCGCCGCCCCGGCCCTGGCCGCGACCGGTTCCGTGCACCACGCCGCCGCGGCTGCCGCGGACTTCAACCCCAACCTGGACCCGGGCGAGTCCATCACGCTCTCGCCCCCGGTTCAGGGCATCGCCCCGCACCCGGGTTTCCAGCCCGCGCCGGATACGTATCACCATGAGTTCCAGGCAAATTGCGCCCCGAACCACTCGGCGTCCGACGACCCGATCGTCTTCCCCGGCCAGGCCGGGGCCTCGCACAACCACACCTTCATGGGCGCCAGTACCACCAACGCCCGCAGCACGACCGGGTCGCTGTACGCGTCGTCCACCTCGTGCGTGACGCCTCAGGACAAGTCGGCCTACTGGTTCCCGACCATGTACAACGGCGACCAGGTGATCACCCCCACCGGCGCTCAGGTCATCTACTACAAGTCGGCCGTGTACGACTACACCACGGTCGTCCCCTTCCCCCGGGGCCTGCGGTTCGTCGTCGGCAGCCCGACCGCCACCCTGGACGAGTTCAGGAACGCGCCCGGCGCGGTCGAGGGCTGGGAATGCGGTGACAGCACGAGGAACTGGGACTTCCCGGGGAACTGCCCGGCCGGCACGCAGCTGAACGTGCGGATGCAGTCGCCCGGCTGCTGGGACGGCATACACCTCGACTCGGCCGACCACAAGAGTCATATGTCCTACCCGGTCGGGAACGCCGCCGACTACGGTCACCTCGTGTGCCCGGCCAGTCACCCTGTCGCGGTACCGATGATCGAGTTCAAGATGGCCTTCCCGGTCTCCGGCGACATGTCGAAGGTGCGGCTGGCCAGCGGGCGCGGTTACTCCTGGCACTACGACTTCTTCAACGCCTGGGACCCGACCGTCCTGAGCCCGCTCGTCCACCATTGCATCAACGGTGGTCTGCAGTGCAACCCGCGCGGTTTCGACCTGTACAAGCCTGGTCGTGGGGGAGTGCTGGACGAGAACTACCAGCTGCTGCCCGGTGTCTCCTGAAACACCCCCGAACCTGTCCGCAGTAATCGTCACCCTAGGAGCCGAGGATGTCTCCCGTTCCCCGAATGTTCCATGATCGTGCCGGCCGCGATCGCCGATATCTGTCGATCCTGGTCGGCTCGGTGCTGGCCCTGATGGCCGGTTTCCTGACCTTCAGCCCGGTGGCACCCGCCCAGGCCGCCGCCACGTTGCTCTCCCAGGGCAAGCCGGCCACGGCCTCCTCCAGTGAGAACGACGGCGTCTTCGGCGCCGCCAAGGCCTTCGACGGCGACGCGGGAACCCGCTGGTCCAGCGCGTTCTCCGACCCGCAGTGGCTCCAGGTCGACCTCGGCAGCACCCAGACGATCAGCCAGATCCAGCTGAACTGGGAAGCCGCCTACGCCTCGGCCTTCACCATCCAGACCTCGGCCAACGGCACCAGCTGGACGAACATCACGCCCACCACCGCCGGTGCGGCCGGGCTGCAGACCATCAACGTGACCGGCAGCGGCCGCTACGTGCGGATGAACGGCACCGCCCGGGCCACCGCCTACGGCTACTCACTCTTCGAGTTCCAGGTCTATGGTGGCACTTCCACCGACCCGACGCTCCCGACCTCCGACACCCCGGACTTCGGCGCGAACGTGAAGATCTTCGACCCCACCACCCCGACGGCCACGATCCAGACGGCCTTCGACAACGCCTTCAACTCCCAGCTGGTCAGCCCCACCGCCCAGTTCGGGACCCAGCGTTACGCCTTCCTGTTCAAGCCGGGAACCTACGGACGTGTCTGGGCGAACCTGGGTTTCTACACCTCGGTGGCCGGTCTCGGCCAGAACCCCGACGACGTCACCATCAACGGTGCCCTCAACGTGGACTCCGGCTGGAACTACGGCGACACCTCCAACGCGACCCAGAACTTCTGGCGCAGCGCGGAGAACCTGTCCGTGGTGCCCGAGGGAGGCACCGACCGCTGGGCCGTCTCGCAGGCCGCGCCCATGCGCCGGGTGCACATCAAGGGCAACCTGACGATGGGCCCGTCCAACCAGGACAACGGGCAGGGCTACTCCAGCGGCGGGTACCTGGCCGACAGCAAGGTCGACGGCCAGATCTCCTCCGGTTCGCAGCAGCAGTGGTACACCCGCGACAGCACCATCGGCAGCTGGACCGGCGGGGTCTGGAACATGGTGTTCTCCGGAGTCTCGGGTGCACCGGCCAACGCGTTCCCGAGCCCGCCGCACACCACCCTGGCCACCACGCCGGTGACCCGGGAGAAGCCGTACCTGTACGTGGACAGCGCGGGTAAGTACCGGGTGTTCGTGCCGTCGCTGAAGCGCAACTCCTCCGGGGCCAGCTGGCCGAACACGCCCGGCACCTCGATCCCGATGAGCCAGTTCTACGTGGCCAAGCCCGGTGACAGCGCAGCCCGCATCAACCAGGCCCTGACCCAGGGGCTCAACCTGTTCTTCACCCCGGGCACCTACACGCTGGACCAGACGATCAAGGTCACCCGGGCCAACACCGTGGTCACCGGCATCGGCTTCCCGACCCTGATCCCCTCCGGCGGGGTCACGGCGCTCAGCGTCGCCGACGTCGACGGGGTCAAGATCAGCGGCCTGACCTTCGACGCCGGCACGACCAACAGCCCGACCCTGATGAGTGTCGGCACGGCCGGCACCCACACCGACCACGCGGCCAACCCGACCAGCATCCAGGACGTCTTCTTCCGCGTCGGCAGCAGCGTGCAGGGCAAGGCCACCACCACCCTGGCCGTGCACAGCGACGACACGATCATCGACCACATCTGGGCCTGGCGGGCCGACCACGGCGGTGCCGCCACCGGCTGGAGCGCCAACACCGGTGACACCGGTGTGCTCGTCAACGGGGACGACGTGCTGGCCACGGGGTTGTTCGTGGAGCATTACCAGAAGTACGAGGTGATCTGGAACGGCAACCGGGGCAAGACGATCTTCTTCCAGAACGAGAAGCCGTACGACGTGCCGAACCAGGCCGCCTGGATGAACGGTTCCCAGAACGGTTACGCCGCTTACAAGGTCGCTGACGCCGTCACTGATCACGAACTGTGGGGCGGCGGCTCGTACGCGTACTTCAACGCCAACCCCGCGGTGAAGCTGGACCACGCCTTCGAGGTGCCCAACAAGACCGGGGTCAAGCTGCACAGCATCCTCACCGTCTCGCTCGGAGACGTCGGCACGATCAGCAATGTCGTCAACAACACCGGCGGGGCGGTTCCCAACCCGGCCGGGAACACGGTGCCACGCAACGTGGTGTCGTACCCCTGAGATAACCCACCCGCACCCGGTCAGCCCCGTGAGGACCGCTGATCCCGGCTACCAGAGCCGAGATTCGCGGCCCGACCGGGGCTGACCGGCGTCGGTGCGCCGGCGGGGAGACCGGACCGGGCTCTCCGCCGTGGCCGCACCCGATCGGACCGTCAGTTGATCCAGCAGGTGGGAACGCCGTTCCTGTCGTCGCACTTGCCTTCCTGCAGGTCTGTGATCTTCGTCCAGACGCCCTTGTCGTGCCAGGATTTCGAGGAGTAGGTCATGTAGTAGGCCCGGTTGGAGAAGGTGAACGCGTCGACGTCGACGTTCCCGCCGCCCCGGTGCTTGCCCGGGGCCAGGTACTCCTGAGTGCACTTCATGTGCTTCCAGGCGCCCGACGACCCGGCGTTGCTGTTCCACACGTCGCACCAGTCCGAGCCCCGGCCCAGCGAAGTGGTGATGTACATGCCCCACGGGGTGTCGTTCTGGACCTCACCGCACGGCGACTTCCAGTCGCAGCCGTCGGCGTGGGCCGATTCCGTCGACGCGAACAGGGCCGTGGCGGCGAGTGCCGACACGAGACAGAATCGGCCGATGGTCTTGAGCATGGTGGAGCCTTCCGCTGGTCATCAGGTCGTGCGGCCATGGGGCCGGAAGACGACATCCTGGGGTGCTTCTCACCGGGTGAATGAGGAATATAGTTCCCGGGTAACTCTTTCGGGCTAATGCCGCCACCCGTTCGGTCCAGTGGGCTGAACACTGAGCACCTTGCGCAACCGATGGTTGCATATCGCTGTCCTCGGGGATACGTTGATGCGCAACCAAACGTTGCAGGGGGACAGTATGGAATTCGGCAGCATCGAGCGGGAGCTCTTCATCGAGGCGGCTCCGGAGATCGTGTTCGACGTCATCAGCGATCCGAGGCATGTCCAGGAGTGGTGGCCGGACGAGGCCCGGTACGAGCGCGTGCCGGGGGCGCAGGGTCAGATCGTCTTCGGCGACTGTGATGCCGGCGGCCAGGTGGCCGAATTCTCGGTGCTGGAGGTGGATCCGCCGAGGACGTTCTCGTTCCGGTGGACGCATGCGGCCGGTGAGGCGGCGGCGGAGGGCAACTCGCTGCTCGTCACCTTCGAACTGGTGCCGGCCGAGGGTGGCACCAGGCTGCGGATGACCGAGACCGGATTTCGGGAGATGGGCTGGGAGGCAGCTGTTCTCGAGGATCAGTACAACGACCACGTGAACGGTTGGGGAATCTTCCTGCCCCGGATCGCCCCGTACGCGACGGCTCTGCCGGTCCGGTCCTGAGCTCGGCCGTGGACGATGACCTGTGGTCGGCGATCGGTGATCCGACCCGGCGCAGAATGCTCGACCTGCTGCTGAGAGACGGTGGCGGCACGTCCACCTCGCTGGGGCAGCAACTACCGGTGACCCGGCAGGCGGTGGCCAAGCATCTGGGCGTCCTCGATCGGGTCGGCCTGGTGCAGGCGACCTCGGCGGGCCGGGAGAAGCTGTACCGGGTGGACGAGGCCCAGATGGCCCGGGCCGTGGCCCAGCTGGCGGAGGTGGGGTCGGCCTGGGACGCCCGCTTGCGCCGGATCAAGCGCATCGCCGAGGCGGTCCAGAAGGCCCAGGACGAGTAGCAGCAACGTCGTGAAGGGTCCGGCCCCGCGGGAGATCGTGCATCCCGCGGGGCAGAACCATGGGGGCATGACGTGGGTCAGACGTAGGCCCGGATCCAGGTGTCACCCGCTCGGATCCAGAGCGTTCCGTCACGGCCCTGGGCGCAGCTCAGGACGACGCGACCGGGCATCGCCAGGTGATAGCTGTCGGTCTCGACCCAGACCCCCTCCCACCGGCGCGCGCGGATCAGGGTGAGGGAGGGCTCGTTGTGATCGCGGGCCGAGAAGAGGGCATGAGTGCCGCGAATCGCCACCCCGTCACAGTTGTCGATGAGGACGGGGTAGCTGCTCACCTCGCCGGTGGAGGGATTGATCCGGGCGGTGTGGTCGGCGCGGGCACCGCGCCACATCAGCCAGACCTGGTCTCCCTCGGTCGCGGCGCTGGTGCCGTTGAACACGTCGGAGACGCGCCCGTCCGAGCCCCAGATCCGTCGGCCCTCCAGGTCCCAGCCCGCCAGTGCCGGCTGGGACCAAGGTTTCTGGCCGAACATGCCTTCGTCTCCGTAGGCGACCCAGAGCCGGTCGGCGGGGTCCGCGATGACTGCGCTCAGATCGTTGCCGAGCCCGTAGGGCTCCAGCACCCTGCCCTCACCGGTGGTGGAGAAGACGGCGGCGGTCGGGTGCCCGGAGCGTGTCTTCTCGTTCCAGACGCTGCCGGTCAGGACGAACCCACCACGTGCCAAAAGGACGAGGTGACGGGGTTGGAAGTCGATACCGGACAGCGAAAAACGCCGGGTACCACGGTCGGTGACAATCACCAGCGTGGCATCGAACGGCAGTCGCGGGCTCAGCCCGACCCAGCCGCGCACGTACTGCGACGGGGTGAGGAGGCGCTGATGGACCAGGATGACCCCGAGATGCCCCTCGGGGTTGACCGACCACCAGAGGGCCCGTTCTCCCCGCTCGAAGTCGGCCGTGGGAAGGGTCCAGAACTCGTCCGTCTGCGGGACGGGCCGGGTCATGCTGGGTGGACGGCGCCCGTCCATGCCGAAGAGAAAGTGATCATATCCGGCAATATACCCGGGGCCGTGCGCGGGTAAGTGGCGCCCTGCGGGCATCGACCTAGGGTGAAGGCATGTCTTCGCTCACCGAATACTTCACGCTCAGCAATGACGTTCAGATTCACAAGCTCGGCTTCGGCACCTGGCAGATCCCGGACGGAGACGACACCTACAACTCGGTCACCACGGCACTGAAGCTCGGCTACCGGCACATCGACACCGCCCGCGCCTACGAGAACGAGGCGAGCGTGGGCCGCGCGGTGCGTGACAGCGGCATCCCGCGCGAGGAGGTCTTCATCACCACCAAGCTGCCGGCCGAGGTCAAGGACTACGACCAGGCTCGCGCCACCTTCGAGGAGTCCAGTTCGCTGCTCGACCTCGGGCACGTCGATCTCTACCTGATCCATGCCCCCTGGCCGTGGGCGGAGCAGGGCAAGGACTACAGCGAGGGCAACATCGCGGTCTGGACGGCCATGGAAGAGCTGTACGACGCCGGTCGTGTGCGCTCGATCGGTGTCTCCAACTTCAACGTCGCCGACCTCGAGTCTTTGACGGCGTCCACCCGGATCCGCCCGCAGGTCAACCAGATCCGCTGGTTCATCGGTAACACGCAGGATGAGACCACTGCTTACTGCGAGGCCAACGACATCCTGGTCGAGGGCTACTCGCCGCTGGCCACGGGTGCCATCCTCGACAACCCGCAGGTGCGGAAGATCGCCGAGCAGTACGGCAAGACGGTGGCCCAGGTCTGCATCCGCTACTTGCTGGAGAAAGACGTCCTGCCCCTGCCCAAGTCCACCACCCCCTCCCGGATCGCCGAGAACGCCGACGTGGACTTCGTCCTCAAGCCCGAAGACGTGACCTTCCTCGACGGGCTGACCGACACCACTGCCTGACCCATCTCTGCCTGTCCGGGCAGAAGCAGTGCCTTATGTTGTCAATTGTCCCGTTTCGTGAACGTCTCTCAGTGCTCCGCCGTGAGTCCCTGTGTCAGGCAGCATCCTCGAGTAGGTAGAGGTGAGACATGTTCAGGGTCAAGCGTTCACACCGCATCGCCGCGGCAGCGGCCGGCACACTGGCTGCACTCGGCACCACGGTGGCGGTCGGCGACTCGGCATCCGCCGCGGTGAACACCCTGCAGTTCTGCGTGCAGAGCGGTTCGGGGTCCATCAACGTGAAGCCGCACGACTTCGCGCCCGGCATCGGCAGTCCCGTCATCTCGAGCAAGTGCTGGTCGACCTACTTCGACACGCAGGGGTGGAGCCAGATCGACGTCTACCACAACGGAAGCTACGCCTACAGCACGTCGTGGAACAGCAACCTGGGCTCGAAGGCGATCTACCTGTGATGTGAGAACCGGTTGATCAGGTGCCCTGCGGCCGGCTTCGTGCCGGTCCGCAGGGCCTCCCTGACGTACGCAAGACTCGGATCAGGCGCTGGTCACGGTCAGCACGTGGGTGTTGCTGTCGTAGCTGAACTTCGTGGTGGCGCCGTTGGCGGGCACCGTGAACGAGATGTTGGTGCCGTCCTTCACGCCGCCGGCGCCGTAGTTGATGCCCCAGGTGCCGCCGATGGCGATCTTCGTCTGCCAGGTGCCGGCCGTGATCGCCGTGGTCTGCCAGGTGTAGAGGTCGTCGCCGTCGGTGTCGGTCAGCGAGGGCACCGCGCAGTCCGGTTGCCAGTTCTGGGTGCAGCCCAGCTGGGTCTGGAAGGTGCCCGGGGCGGTGACGCCGTCGATCAGGTTCTTCGCGTGCCAGACGAACCCGACCGAGGCCGTCTTGGCCTGGGCGGCGTTGTCGTTCTGCAGCGTGTAGCTGAAGCGGTAGCGCCGGGTCTCGTTCGAGTTCCCGGTCGGGGCCCAGCCCAGGTCGGCCGAGCTGGACCGCAGCCGGTCGACCTTGGCCTTCAGCGTCGTGTCGGTGGCCAGGAACGGGTTGCGCACGGCCCCGGCGGTGGCATTGCAGGTGGCCGTGGCACCGATCTGGTCGATCGTGAAGTCCAGGTACGGGGCCAGGGCGGAGGTGGTGTCGCTGGTGTCGTAGTCAGCGGTCAGCCGGACCACGGCATCCAGCGAGCCCCGATAGGTGACGTCGATGCAGCGGGTACCCGTACTGCCCGGGCCCAGGCCACTGAGCGAGAACATCGAGACACCGTTCAGGTTGTCGGTCAGCACCACGTGGCCGCTGGCCAGGCTGCTGCCCGTGTTCGAGGTAGAGGCGTTGAAGGCGGCCTGGGACGTGTGCATCACCAGGAGGCCGCTCAGCAGCAGGCCGGACAGGACAGCGATCGGGGCGGCCCAGCGGCGGACGACAGCTGGGAACACCGTGCTCCTTCCGGACTCATCCACCGACAACCACCCGACGTGCCCCGGTCGGCACGTAGACGCAGGACTTGAGTCGTGGCTTCTGCCCGTTGGGCACCTTCGTCTCGACCGATGCGTTGGACTGTGCGGATAATGCTGGTGGACGCACGGAAGGTGGGGGTCATGGCGGTGCCGGTGGCGAGACTCGCGGGTCGTTTCGTGGACGGCGCGCTCGACGTCGCCCATCATCGGGCGCCCGTCGTGACCGAGCGCGCCTATCGCACCGTGGCCGCCCCCTTGCTGCGGGCCGACCCGGCGGGCGCGGCCCAGGCGGTCGAGGCCCGCCTGGACGGTACGCGCGAGCGGGTGGCGCAGATGGCGACGCGAGGATCGGTTCCCTCGTCCGCCGCCCGGCGCGTGCATCGTGACCTGGCCCGGTCCCGGGCCGACGTCGAATGCATCGCGTCCCGGCTGCCCGTCGTCCAGGCCCGGTCCCTGACCCTGCGATCGACCGCCTACACGGAAACTCTCCAGTCGCTCTCGGCCCGGCCGCAGGCGCGCGCCGGAACCGACCTGGCGTGGGGCGCCGGGGTCCTGGGGGTGAGCCTTGCGGCCTGGATCGGTGGCCTGCTGCTGGTGACCGGCGGCATCCTCACCGCGAGCCTGGTCGGTGTGCTCGCCGGCGTCGTCACCGCCTCGTTCGTCACCGGCGCGCGCACCCGCCGGGTCGGCCGGGCCCGGATCAGTGCGATCGCCGAGAGCCTGGCCCGGGCCGACGTCGTGGCCATGGGCTCGTCCTCGGCCCAGGCGCCCGGTCTGGATCGCCGGCGCCGCGCCCAGCTCGAGCGGGCCCGCGCCTCAGGGCGCCTGGACCAGCAAGGGCTCACCGCGCTGAGCACGATCGATGCCCACCTGGACGACCTGCTCGTGCGTCTGCTGGAAGGCGAGCTCGAGGCCGACGGCATCCACCTGGTGCAGGCCACGATCGAGCGGTACCTGCCCGACACCCTCGAGCCGTTCCTGGCCATGCCCGACCATCAGGCCCGGGTGCGCGAGCGTCCCGCGGTGATGGAGGTCGCCGACCAGTTGACCTCCATCGAGGTCGCGCTGGCCGAACTGGTGCGCCGCCCCTCGCGCAACAACCTCGAACAGCAGCTGCTGCGCCAGGGCGAGTTCCTGCGCTCGAAGTTCGGTACGGCGCAGAACGCTTCGTAGCTCATCCGGTAGCTCACTGCGTAGCTCAGGACGAGTAGATCGCCAGTTCCGACAGCTGCGCGGCCGGGTACCCGCTGCCCCCGGTGAAGGTCAGCCGCAGGAAACGGGTCTGGACCGGTGAGAAGCTGACGGTGACCGGCGGCGAGCCCGCCTGGGCGAACCGGTAGGACGACCCGCCCCGGATCGTGCTGAACGAGCTGCCGTCGGTGCTGCCGCGCACGGTGAGGCTCTGTGAGCGGCTCCTCGTGGTCGCCGGCGCCGACAGTTCGAGACGGGCGACGGTGACGGTGCGGCCCAGGTCGACGGTCACCGAGTCCGGGTACCCCGAGGACGCCTCCCAGTAGGTGCTCAGGTCGCCGTCGGTCAGGGCGGACGCGTTGGTGCCGGACGCCTGACTGGTGACGCTCAGACCGGCGGAGGCGGCCAGGTTGCCGGTCGGGGCGGGCACTTCGGCGTCCGACCCGGAACCGTCGTCCGACCCGGAACCGTCCTCAGAACCGGACCCGGACCCGGACCCGGAACCGGCATCGTCGTCGGACCCGGTGGCGGGATCGGCCTCGTCATCGGTGGCCGGCGTGGTGCCACCGGAGCCGGTTCCGGAACTCGGTTGTGTGGCGCCGCCGTTGGTGGTGCCCCCGGCGGGCACCGAATCTGCTGCACCACCGGATGTCTGGCTCGCGCCCGGTGTTGATCCGGGGGAGGGCGATGCTCCGGCTCGAGTCGTGGAGGTCACCGAGGCGGTGGACGAAGGGGTGGGCGTAGCAGAGGACGAGGCGCTCACCGACGCGGACGCGTCGGGTACGGGGATGTCCACCTGGAGCCCCGAAGGTGAGGGACCCAGGTCGGAGGAGCGGGTCGTCCACTGCACCACCGCCACACCACCGACGATGACGGCCACCACCGCCGCGATCGCCCAGACCCCCAGGCTGATACCGAACGGTCCCCGCCGCGGCTCGGGGGAGTAGGTGCCGAGGTCGAGTTCAACGGTGGACACATCCTCGGTCGACCGCTGCGGTGTCTGGTTGTTGCTGTCCACGCAGGAGCTCCGCCAAACGTCTGAGCGCGGCCAGGTTGCTGCACTGGCCGCACATTCTGACATATCGCCTGGATAGGTCTGCTGGTCAGTGACGGGTGGCTACAGCGGTGACACCGACGGGGGATGTCTCGGTGAACGCGCGCCAGACCACGTTCCGGTCGCGACCCGGTTCTTCCGGCACGGTGCACACGTCGGAGTGCCAGAGTTCGTTCGCCGCCAGGACCGTCCAGCTCGCGTCGCAGACGCAGACCGCGACCTCGGTCAGCCGGTCGAGCATCCGGCGGGCCGGCTCGGTGACCTCCCGCGGGACTTGTCCGTCGGGCTCGGGGGAGGCGGCGAAACCGGCCAGTGCCCGTGGCCGGACGTGTTCGTCCGAGTCCAGCCGCAGGGCGCGGGCCAGCGCGTCGACCACGCTCGGGGACGGTCGGCGGCGGCCCTGTTCCAGGCGTTTCAGGTGTTCCCCGGAGACGCCCACGATGCCGGCGAGCTCTTCCCGGCGCAGGCCGGGCACGCGCCGGGCGGCGGGCAACGACGCCGGTACCCCGGCTTCATCCGGTGTCAGCCGCTGGCGCAGGGCCCGCAGCGTGTTCCCGAAGTCGTCGTCCCGCCACACAGCTACATTGTGTCAGTCGCGGGCCAGGCGCGGTCCACCCGGGACGGCGGCATCAGCGGCGTCGATCGGCTCCAGGTAGAACCGTGACCGGCGGATCAGAGCGTCGCGCACGGTGATGATGACGACACCCTTCAGGTCCTGCCCGGCTGCCTGGGTGTAGTGCCATTCTCCCCACACCTCGTCGTCGACCTCCACCGCGTTTGTCATCGCGATCGTGATGTCCGGCGACATTTTGAAGATCATGGCCCAGTTCCGGCGCACTTGCTCCGGTCCCTGGAAGTCCCGGCCCGGGTGGGCCGGCCATTCGCCGGAGAAGTCCGGGCCGAAGCAGGACGAGACCGCGTCCAGGTCGTGGTTGTTCAGCGCGCTGATCAGTTGCTCTACCAGGGGATTGCTCATGACGAACCACGCTAGGCGCCCGGGCGCGGACCCTACCGGGGCCAGGATGTACCACCCGCGAGATAAATCAGTTGCGCCCGGGGAAGAGGCCCCGGCAGCATCGTCCCCACCAAGTAGTGCCTGAGTGCCGGGAATCGAAGGGAGAGAAGACCATGCGAGTGACGCCTGCGCGACTGCCCCGTTCACTGCCTGACCTCTCCGTTTCGACTCCCACGAAGGACATCTCACCGTGCACGAAAATGATCATGAATTCGGCCGTCGCCGTCGCGGGCGCCGGCGTTTCGACGACGAACTCAACGGCTCGGACCATCTCGGCGAGCTGACCACCCGCTCGTTCCGCCCGGAACCCGAGCTCGACCCGGACGCTCCCGCCACCGGGGACCGCTGGAGCACCTGGGGTGACACACCCCCGACCGGTCGTGGACCGCGTCCTCACCCTGACTGGCTGGTCATCGAATCGGCCGCGGTGGATACCGATCTGGGCCTGCTGAAGACCGGTAAGGAAGCCGACGTCTCGCTGATGCGCCGCGGTGTGCCGGACACCGACCGCTCATGTCTGCTGGCGTGCAAGCAGTATCGCTTGTCCGAGCACCGCATGTTCCACCGCGATGCGGGGTACATGGAGGGACGGCGGATGCGCGAGTCGCGTAGCAACCGCGCGATGAGCCGGCGCACCGACTTCGGCCGGGAACTCATCTCCGAGCAGTGGGCCGGTGCCGAGTTCGCGGCCCTGAGCCGGCTCTGGCAGACCAGCCAGGAGCTGGGGCGCCCGGTCGTGCCCTATCCCGTGCAGATCCTGGGCACGGAACTGCTCATGGAGTTCGTCGGCGACCACGCCACCGGCCAGGGCGCACCGCGTCTGGCGCAGGTGCGGCCCACGGTCGACGATGCGAAGGACCTGTGGCAGCAGGCGGTCTCGGCGATCGGGCTGATGGCCCGCTGCGGTCTGGCTCACGGCGACCTGTCCGCCTACAACGTCTTGGTCCACGAAGGGCATCTGGTGCTGATCGACCTGCCCCAGGTGGTCGACCTCATCGCCAACCCCTACGGGCCGAAATTCCTGTACCGGGACGTCGGCAACCTGGCCACCTGGTTCGGCGCCCGGGGCGTGCCCGGGATCGATGCCCGGCGGGTCACGCAGGAGCTGCTGGCGGAGGCCGGAGTGCACTGACCATGCGCCGGCCCGCCCCGAAAGCCTCTCGGGGTGGGCCGGCGGCGGGTTGATCAAGCCGCCTCCACCGGGCAGGGGGAATTTAAAGAGGAATTGATGAAAATGCAGCCGCCTCGGCAAGAGGCTTCCGGGCAACCGTGATCCAGGGACGATCCAGGCGTTCCGACCGCGTACGGCAGTTCGGGAGAGACAGGGGACAAGGATGAAGTGGAAGCGATCTCGCCTTGCCGGAGCCTTGGCGCTGGGCACGCTGGGCGTCATGGCGATCGCCGTCGGCCCCGCCCACAGCGCGCCTGCTCAGGAGGCCGCGAGTAGCGGATTTGTCGACAACCTGGACGGTTTCGACTCCGGCCGATGGCACCAGGCGGACGGCTGGAGCAACGGCGGCATGTTCGATGTCGGCTGGCGCGCCGATCATCTCCAGTTCGGCAACGGTGTTATGAGCAGCATCCTTGACACTGCTTCCTGCCCCGGCGGTTGCTCGGGCAAGTCGTATGCCTCCGGTGAGTACCGCAACAACGACCTTCTCTCCTACGGACGTTTCGAGGTCCGGATGAAGGCCGTCCAGCGCCCGGGGACTGTCACCTCGTTCTTCACCTACACCGGTCCCAGCGACGGTCAGGCGTGGGACGAGATCGACGTCGAGATCCTGGGCAAGGACACCACCAAGATGCAGACCAACTACTTCACCGACGGGGTGGGTGGGCACGAGACCGTCATCGACCTGGGCTTCGATGCTTCGGCCGGCTTCCATGACTTCGCCATCGAATGGTGGAACCAGGGAACCATCAACTGGTTCGTCGACGGCCGCCTCGTGCACCAGGAGGACGGCTCACGGGGACCGCTACCGACCCGCCCGCAGCGCATCATGATGAACCTGTGGCCCGGCACCGGTGTCGACAGCTGGCTGGAACCGTTCACCAACCCCGGTCGTCCGCTCACGGCCCAGTACGACTGGGTCAAGTACAGCCCGTACTGAGCCCTTCTCCGGCCGGGGCATCGACCAGAGGTCGCATGCAACAGCGAAGGGTCGCCACGACGGGCGGCCCTTCGCTGTCACTCTGCTACGTGTCCGTGTTCCAGATCGCCGGCATCACTGCCCCGGCTCCGCGGACGACAGAACGCGACGACTTCAGGAAATCAGGTCTTCGGGCAGCTCCTGCGGCTCGCCCGGGTGCCGGATCGAGTCGCGGCCCCGGCGGGCCGAGAGCTTGGCCGTGCTGGTCTCCAGCGACTTCGTCAGTTTGGGGACGGCACCGTGGTACGCGTCGTGCACGTTCCCGGCCGAGTGCGTCACGACCAGGGACTTGACGCCGGCGATCCGCGCGTCGAGGGAGCACCGGATGTCGTCGGTCCCGGGCTTGTCACCGTTCTGGTCGCTCAGGTGAACCTCGACACGGACCAGCTGGTCGGCGAAGCGCGAGAGCGACTCAACGAGCTGCTCCTCGATCCAGTCCGTCTCCGTCTTGATGTACTTGTCGGTCTGAACCTGAACCTGCACGGGCTTACCTCCATCGCAATCGTCTTACTGCACGGCAGCGTTCCACAGGTGGATCAAGGCCGCGACGGGAGAGCGCATCCCTGGCGTGTCGTCACGAGGGCACCGTTCAGGCTCGCCGTCATCACCTTCGGAGGTGTCGAGCGTCTCGTCGTCCGACCGGCCGGCGGTCCGGGTGACCTTGCTGCCGTCACCGGCCTACGGGAACTCCTGAGCCAACCAGGGTTTCGGTGCCATGCCGTCGCCGCGACATGGCTGGCCGTGCTCACCGATCGGGTCACCGGGCTCGACCAGCTCGGTGACGTCCGGTACCGAGCCGATGCCCCTGGACCGGGTCGGGGCCTCGGGTATCTTCGGTGACCCCCGGACCGCCATCGCTGCCACCGGGCAGGCAATCTTCGACGATCTCGACACCCGGTCCGCCGTCCTGCCGGAGGCATTCTGTGCCCGGCTCGGTCTGGCCCTGACCATCAAGGAGAAACGGCAGTGCTGATCCCTACCGCTGAACTGCACATCCACATCGAGGGCACCCTGGAGCCGGAGATGCTCGTGCAGCTGGCCCGCCGCAACCAGGTGCCGCTGCCGACGTACGACGTGGAGGAGTTGCGGGCCCGGTACCGGTTCGGCGACCTGCAGGCCTTTCTCGACCTGTACTACGCCAACCTTCAGGTGCTGCGCACGGCCGAGGACTTCCACGACCTGGCGGCGGCCTACCTGCACCGGGCCGCGTCCCGTGGGGTGCGCCGGGCCGAGATCTTCTTCGACCCGCAGGCGCACGTGAACCACGGGGTGCCGCTGGAGGCCGTGATCGAGGGCCTGACCGCGGGTCTGGCCGAGCCGACGGATCAACCGGTCTCGACCGATCTGATCCTGTGCTTCCTGCGGGATCTGGGACCGGAGGCGGCCGGGGAGATGTTCCGGGCCGCACTGCCGTTCCGTGAGCACTTCATCGGGATCGGGCTGGACTCGGCCGAGGTCGGGCACCCGCCGGCGATGTTCCGGGAGGTGTACGCGGCGGCCGCGGCCGAAGGGCTGCACCGGGTCGCGCACGCCGGTGAGGAGGCCGGCCCGGACTACGTCTGGGAGGCGCTGGACGTGCTCGGGGTGGCGCGGGTCGACCACGGCATCCGGGCGATGGAAGATGCGGCCCTGGTGGACCGGCTGCGCGCGGACCGGATCCCGCTGACGGTGTGCCCGCTGTCGAACGTCAGCCTGCGCACCGTGGACACGATGGCCGACCACGTGCTGCCCGCCATGCTCGACGAGAACCTGGTGGTCACCATCAACAGCGACGACCCGGCCTACTTCGGTGGCTACGTCGACGACAACTACGCGGCGGTCAAGGCCCAGCTGGGGCTGAGCGACACGCACCTGCGCACGCTGGCGCTGAACTCGTTCGACGCCTGCTTCGCTCCCGAGGCCGACCGCGAGCGCTGGAAGAGCGAGGTCCGCGCGACCTTCGCGGGGCTCGGACCGGGCAGCTCGCTCACGTAGGCGCGGACGGCGGCGGCGTGCCGGGATTTTGTCCGGGTGCCCCTGGTGCCCGGGTGGGCGTCCTGTATCGTGCAGATACCGCCCGGTCGGTTTGCCAGTGGGCACCGGGTCATCGGGCCTGCGCACGGATGAAGGACGATGTCGGCATGAGGCAGACGAGTGTTGCGGACGACGTGATGAGGGCGGCCCTGGAGCTGTTCGCCGGCCAGGGGTATGCCAACACGTCGGTGCAACAGGTGGTCGAGGCCGCCGGTGTCACCAAAGGCGCGCTCTACCACTACTTCCAGTCCAAGGACGACCTGCTCTTCGCGATCTACGAGCGGATCCTGTCGGTGCAGACCGAGCACCTGCACGCCATCGTGGAGAAGAAGCTGGGGGTCGGCCAGACCCTGCGCGAGGTCTGTGTGGACGTGGTCGAGACCTCGGTCGACTTCCTGCTGGAGGGCACGGTCTTCTTCCGCAGCCAGCACATGCTCTCGGCCCCCCGCCAGCAGGAGGTCACCCGCCGGCGCCGGGCCTATCACGACGTCTTCACCGGCCTTCTGGCGCAGGGACAGACAGAAGGCCTGTACCGCAAGGACATTCCTGTCACCGTGATGGCAGCCCACTTCTTCTCCGACCTGCACTACCTCTCCTCCTGGTACTCCCCGGCCGGCCCGGAGGACAAGACCACCCTGGCCCACCAGCTCACCGACATGTTCCTCGTGTCGATCTGCGCGTCGAACCAGACCGCCGAAACCTGATCCCCCGACCCTCAGGAGTAGCCCGTGTGTGATCTCGCCCAGCCCCGGACCCAGACCCTGGAAGGCAGCGCACGAACGGGGGACGGCCGATGAGCCCGGGCGGGCAGGAGCTGGCCGGGCGGGTGGCGCTGGTCAGTGGGGGAGCGCGGGGCCTGGGCGCCGCCTACGTGCGTGCCCTGCACGGGCGGGGCGCGAGCGTCGTGATCGGCGACGTGCTGGACGAGCAGGGCCGCGCCCTGGCGCACGATCTCGGCGAACGGGCGCACTTCGCGCACCTGGATGTGACGAGCGAGTCGGACTGGGCTGAGATCGCCAAGGTGGCAGCGGGTCTCGGCGGGGTCCAGGTGCTGGTGAACAACGCGGGCATCGCCAACGCCGGGCGGATCGAGAAGTACGACCCGGCCCAGTGGCACGCGGTGATCGCCGTCAACCTGACCGGTGTCTACCTGGGCGTGCGGGCTGTGGTCGGGATGATGAAAGACGCCGGTGGCGGCTCGATCATCAACATCTCCTCGGTGCAGGGCATGCGGGGAGGGGCGTCGCTGCACGGGTACACCGCCTCCAAGTGGGGCGTGCGCGGGCTGACCAAGTCGCTCGCGGTCGAGCTGGGCCAGGACGGGATCCGGGTGAACTCGGTGCACCCGGGTTTCGTCGAGACCGACATGACGCAGCGTCTGGACGCCCATCGGCAGGTCATCCCGCTGGGGCGCATCGCCCAGCCGGAGGATCTGGTCGGCGCGGTGCTGTTCCTGGCGGGGGACTCCTCGGCCTATGTCACGGGTACGGAACTGGTGGTCGACGGGGGGATGATCGCCGGGGTTCCGTACAGATAGGACAAACACATACCGTCCGGTCGGTTTAGGTCGTATGGTGGCGATACCCGACTCAATGAGGTGTCGATGGCCACACATGGTGCGGCGACGGAAAGACCCGTTCCCCGGTTGCGCGTGCGGGGTCTCGGAGTGCGGTTCGGCGGCCTGGACGCCCTGGTCGACGTGGGCCTGGAGGTCGGCGACGGTGAGGTCGTCGGCCTCATCGGCCCCAACGGGGCCGGCAAGACCACCCTGTTCAACGCCGTGTGCGCCCTGGTCCGGCCGGGCACCGGCACGATCGAGACGTCCGGGGTACCGGCCCCCGGGCGCCCCGACCGTCTGGCCGCCGCGGGCATCGCCCGCACCCTGCAGGGCCTGGGCGTCCTGCCCGGGCTCAGCGTGCTGGAGAACGTCCTGGTCTCGGTGCTGGACCGGCCCGACCGGGGCGGCCGAGCCCGGGTCGCCCTGGAACGCGTCGGCCTGAGCGACCGGGCCGGCGAACCGGTCGGTGCCCTGCCCTATCCGGAACAGAAACGCGTGGCCCTGGCCCGCGCCCTGGCCACCGGCCCGAGCCTGCTCCTGCTGGACGAGCCGGCCGGCGGCCTGGGCCCGGCCGACGTGCTCGACCTGACCGCCACGATCCGCGAGGTGGCGGCCGGCGGGTGCGCGGTGCTGCTGGTCGAGCACCACGTCGACTTCGTGATGGGCGTGTGCGACCGGGTCGTCGTGCTGGACTTCGGCCGGGTGATCGCCACCGGCCGCCCCGACGAGGTGCGCCGCGACCCGGCGGTCGAGGAGGCCTACCTGGGCCTGGCGGTGGAACGATGACCGCAGCCCTCGAGATCCGCAGCCTCACCGTCGGTTACGGGGCCGAACCGGTGCTGCGCGAGCTCAGTCTCCAGGTGCCCGACGGCCAGGTGGTCACCCTGCTCGGCGCCAACGGGGCGGGCAAGACGACCTTGCTGCGCGCGGTCTCCGGCCTTCTGCCCACCACCGGAGCGGTGCTCCTGCGCGGGCAGGACATCAGCGACGTGCCGCCCGAACAACGTGTGCGGCGCGGCCTGGCCCACGTGCCCGAGGGACGCGGCGTCATCGCCGAACTCACCGTCGAGGAGAACCTGCGCCTGGGCGGCCTGTGGCGCCACGGACGCACCGCCCTGCGCGAGCGCACCGACGCCGAGTACCAGCGGTTCGAGCCCCTGGCCCGCCGACGTAAAGCCCTGGGACATCAACTCTCCGGCGGTGAACGGCAGATGCTGGCCCTGGCCCGCGCCCTGGTTGCCGCCCCCGACGTGCTGCTGCTCGACGAACCCTCGCTCGGCCTCGCCCCGCAGGTCGTGCACTCGATCATGCAGACACTGCGCGACCTGTGCGACAGCACCGGCCTGACCGTCCTGCTGGCCGAACAGAACGCTGCCGGTGCCCTGTCCATCGCCGACCGTGGCGTCGTCCTGCATCTGGGGGAGGTCCGCTCCGACGGGCCGGCTGAGCAGATCGCCCAGGACGAGGCCCTCAGACACGCCTATCTCGGATATTGAGGGGGTATTGATGGATCGTTTCGTCTTTCTTCTCACCACCGGAATCGCGGACGGCGTCGTGTTCGCCCTCTTCGCCCTCTCCCTGGTCCTGATCTGGCGCTCCACCCGGATCATCAACTTCGCCGCCGCGGCCATGGCCGTGGCCGCCTGCTATCTCGCCCTCGCGGTGACCGACCTGACCGGCAGCTACTGGGCCGGCCTGATCGTCGCGGTCCTGGTCGGCGGTACCCTCGGCTGGGCCGTGGAGCGAGGGATCATGCGCGCCGCCCGCGACCCGCTCTCCGGGGTGATCCTGGCGATCGGCACCGTCATGGTGCTCCAGGCCCTCACCGGCATCCTCGCCGGACCCCAGTCCCGGCCCACCCCGGTGCCGTTCGGCGACCGCCCGGTGATCGTCGGCGGGGTGGCGACCCTGTCCCCGTACGACCTGTTCGTGATCGCCGTCGCGGTCACCCTCACCGCCGGGCTGCATACCTTGTTCGCCCGCACCTCGCTGGGCCTGCAGATGCGCGCGGCCGCCTTCGCCCCCGAGATGTCCCGCCTGCTCGGTGTTCCCGTCGCCCGGATGCGCACGATCGGCTGGATCCTGGCCGCCGCCGTCGGGGCGCTGGCGGTGCTGCTGGCCGTGCCGGGCGAACTGGGCCTGGATCCGCACGCCGGGGACTCGCTGTTCGTCAGCGCTTTCGCGGTCGCGGTGATCGGTGGTCTGGACTCCGCCCAGGGCGCGGTGATCGGCGGCCTGCTGGTGGGCGTCCTCATCAGCCTGGTGACCGGCTACCTCGGTGCGGCGGTGGCCCCGCTGGGCGTGCTGGCCCTGCTGGCCCTGGTGCTGCTGGTGCGCCCGGCCGGTCTGTTCGCCGGGGTGGAGGCGAGGCGCGTATGAACCAGAACCCTCGCCGCATCGTCCTTCTCACCATGGTCGGCCTGATCGCGGCGATTGCCGGAACGTTCCTGCTCGACCCGTACCGCAACTACCTGCTGGCCCTGGTGGCCGCCCACCTGTGTGCCATCGCCGGGCTGAGCCTGCTGATCGGTCGCACCGGGCAGCTCTCGCTGGGGCACGCGGCGCTGATGGCCGCCGGGGGCTACGGGTACGTGGCCGGGGTGAAGGTGGGTGACGGTGTCGTACCGGGCGGCCTGCAGCCGGTTCTGGGCCTGGTCGTGGCGGTGGTCACCGCCTCGGTCATCGGTCTGGTGCTGGGGCTGGCGGGGGCCCGCCTGCACGGCCCGTACCTGGCCGGGCTCACCCTGGCCGTGGTGCTGGCCCTGCCCGCGCTGACCGCCCAGATCCCGGCGCTGGGCGGAGACCAAGGGCTGATGGTGCCCTTCCGCTCGGTGCCGCAGGCCCTGTCGTCCCTGATCGCCCTGGAACAGTGGCAGGCCTGGATAGCGCTCACCGTGGTCGCCGTCGTCCTGGGAGTGCTGGCCACGGTGGACGCGGGTGCGCCCGGGATCCGGATGCGGGCGGTCCGGGACGACGAGGTGGCCGCCGCCCTGGCCGGTATCCGCCCCGGGCGCATCAAGGTCCAGGCGTTCGTGTTGTCCGCCGCCGCGGCCGGAGCCGGCGGTGGGGTGCTGTGTTTCGTCGACTCCGGGGTCCGGCCCGGCGGGTACGGCGTGACGCTGTCCCTGCTGCTGGTGGTCGGGGTGGTCGTCGGCGGCACCGGCCGGCTGGCCGGGGCGGCGATCGGCGCCGCGCTCGTGGTGCTGCTGCCCTGGCTGATCGGGCTGGGCACGTCCGCGGTCGACCTGCCGGCCGAGGCGGCCCAGCGCCTGGACGGCAATCTCGCCGTGCTGGTGTTCGGTCTGCTCCTGATCGGTCTCACCGTTCTGGCCCCCACCGGTGCCCTCGGGCTCCTGACCCGGGCCGGGGCGTCCCGCAAGAGATCCGCACCATCCATCTCGCCCCTGTCGAAGGACTGACAATGATGTCGCGTTCACGGCCCGCAATTCGTCGTCCGGCCACGGTGTTCATCGCCGCGGCCCTGATCGGTGCCACTGCCCTGTCCGCCTGCAGCACGCCGGAGAAGTCCGGGTCGTCGGGGGAGGCGAAGGACGTCCCGGGCATCACCAAGACCTCCGTCAAGATCGGCACCCACACCCCGCTCACCGGCCCGGCCTCGGCCGGGTACGCGCCGATCTCGAAGGCCGCCGCGGCCTACTTCGCCTACCTGAACGCCAAGGGAGGGGTGAACGGCCGCAAGATCGACTACGTGGTCAAGGACGACGGGTACAACCCGGCCACGACCTCTACGGTGGTGCGCGAACTGGTCCAGCAGGACAAGGTCTTCGCGATCGTCAACGGCCTGGGCACCCCGACCCACGCGGCCGTGGTGGACTACCTGAACCAGCAGAAGGTGCCCGACCTCTTCGTCGCCTCGGGTGCCAGTCTCTGGAACCAGCCCGAGAAGTCGCCCCAGACCTTCGGGTTCAACCTGGATTACGTGCGGGAGGGCAAGATCCTCGCGCACTACCTGCAGGAGAAGAACCCGGACGCCAAATTCTGCGTGCTACGCCAGGACGACGACTTCGGCAAGGACCTGACCACGGGCATCACACAGGTGCTGGGTAAGGTCACGGCCGAGCAGAAGTACGCGGTGTCGAACGAGTCGCTGACCGCCCAGATCGGTGCGCTCCAGCAGGCCGGCTGCACCGTGAACCTGCTGGGCACGGTAACTCCCTTCACTGCGCTGGCGCTGGGGACCGCGGCCAAGATGGGCTACCGCGCGCAGTGGGCGGCCTCCTCCTCCGGTGGTGACTACCCCTCGCTGGTGGGATATCTGGGGGAGGACGTCGGCCCGAAGCTGCTGGAGGGCCTGGTCGCGGCGAACTATCTGCCGTTCAACGCCGACGACGACTGGGTCAAGCTGTTCCAGCAGATCAACACCGAGTACAACGCCGACGCGCCGTTCACCGGCAACACGATCTACGGCATGTCGATGGCCTACACCTTCGCCGAGGCTCTCAGCCAGGCGGGCGAGAACCCCACCCGTGAGGGCATCATCGAGGCCCTGCAGTCGGGCTCGGTGAAGTCGAACGGGATCACCCCGGCGGCGTTCTCCGCCACCAACCACGAGCCGTTCGGCGGGGCCGGGATCACCGTGGTGAGCAAGGGCGTTCAGGCCTACCTGGACGGGCAGGTGTTCACGACCGACGCGCAGGCCGGCCCGGTCGAGGCGTACACCGGGCCGGCCGTGGCTCTCACGGGCGAGGGGATCCCGGGGAAGTAGTACCGGAGGCGCTCCCGGCCGGTGCGTGCTCGGCGACCAGCTCACGCTTGAGCAGCTTGCCACTCGCACCGGTCGGCAGCGTCTGACGCACGTGCACGATCCGGGGGTACTTGTAGGCGGCGATCCGCTCCCGGGTGAAGGTCAGGACGTCGTCCCCGGACAGCGACTGCCCGGGGGCGGCCACCACCGCCGCGTGGACCTCCTGCCCGTGCACCGGGTCGGGCACCCCGAACACCGCGACCTGGGCGACTGCCGGGTGCCGCATGATCACGTCCTCGACCTCGCGCGGGTACACGTTGTACCCGTTGCGCACGATCATGTCCTTCTTGCGGTCGACGATGGTGATCACGCCGTCCTCGTCCTTGGTGCCCAGGTCGCCGGTGCGGAACCAGCCGTCCACGACCACCGAGGCGGTCGCCCCGGGATTGCCCAGGTAGCCCTTGAACAGGTTGTGACCCCGGACCACCAGCTCACCGAGCTGACCGGCGTCCATAAACGTGATCTCCCCCTCGAGCCCCGGGTCGGCGACCTCGACGTCGACGCCCCACAGAGCCCGCCCGACCGTTCCGGGCCGGGTCGGTTCACCGACGTAGTTGAACGACACCGTCGGCGAGGTCTCGGTGAGCCCGTAACCCTCGTGAACCGAAGCGCCGAAAGCCTTCTCGAAGGCCTCCAGCAGCGGAACGGGCAAGGCGGCACCACCGGACACGGCGTACCGCAGGGGAGGCGTCTGGCTGCTGCGGGCCGCTGCCTGCACCACCCCCAGGAACATCGTGGGCACCGCGGTGAAGATCGTCGCGCCGTGGCGCACCATCAGGGCCAGAGCCTCGTCCGGGTCGAACCGGGGCAGCAGGAGAACGGTGGCGCCCCGCCGGAATCCGATGTTCAGCACCGAGGACTGGCCGAAGGTGTGGAAGAACGGCAGACCGCCGAAGATCACGTCGTCGGGCTGGACGTCGCCGCTGTCGATGAGCGCGACGTGCACCTGCTCGACCAGGGCCAGATGACTGGAGACCGCCCCCTTGGGGCGTCCCGTCGTGCCACTGGTGTACAGAATCGTCGCGGGCGCCAGGGGATTGACCGAGGCGTAGTTGCGGATCGGGGTGCTGGCGCGGGCCTCGTCCTCCAGGCGGGCCACGGGCGTCCCGTCGGGAGCCAGGACCGTCACCACCGCGACCCCGGCCGCGGCGGCCGCCGGCAGTCCCTCACCGAGCGCCGGGGCGGCCAGGACCAGCAGGGACGCCCCGCTGTCGCGCAGCACGTGCTCGATCTCCTCGGCCTTGAACAGCAGGTGCACCGGCACGACGACGGCGCCGAGGGAGAGCACCGCGTAGTAGACGCGGGCGAAGTCCGGCACGTTGGGCACCAGCATCGCCACGCGGGTGCCCGGCCCGACCCCGCGATCGGCCAAGGCCCCGGCGTAGGCGCGGGTCTGGTCCCACAGCGGTCCGTAGGCGATGGAATGGTCCCCGATGATCAGGGCGGTGCGATCGGGGGTGCGGCGGGCGGTCTCGGCCAGGATGGCGGCCACCGAGAGGGTGCCGTGGCCGGGGCCGGTCAGGGCTTGGTCGTGCTGGTCGTTGTCGAGGGTCATCGGTGCTTCCCTTTCTCGTCCTTGAGCGGGTACCGGATGCTGGTCTAAAGGGTTGAAGGGCGGCGGAACTCGGCCCGGCCGAGGGAGGACAGGTGCACCTCGTCGGGCCCGTCGGCCAGGCGCAGCGTGCGGATGCCGGCCCACAGACCGGCCAGCGGCGTGTCCTGCGAGACGCCGGCCGCACCGAAGATCTGGATCACCCGGTCGAGGATCTCCTGCACGGCGCGGGGGACAGCGATCTTGATGGCCTGGATCTCGGTCATCGCGGCCTTGTTGCCGACGGTGTCCATCAGCCAGGCGGTCTTGAGCACCAGCAGGCGCAGCGCCTCGATCTGGATCCGGGCCCCGGCCACCCATTCGCGCACCACACCCTGTTCGGACAGGGTCCGGCCGAACGCCGAGCGATCCGTGGCCCGTTCCCGGGCCAGGTCGAGGGCGCGCTCGGCGGTCCCGAGCGAGCGCATGCAGTGGTGGATGCGGCCGGGGCCGAGCCGGGCCTGGGCGATCGCGAAACCCTCGCCGGGCCCACCCAGGATCGCGTCCGCGGGCACCCGGACCTCGTCGAAGGCGATCTCGGCGTGGCCGCCGTGTTCGCGGTCGTCGTAGCCGAAAACAGTGAGCGGACGGACGATGTGCACGCCTTCGGTCTCCCGGGGCACCAGGATCATGCTCTGCTGGCGATGGCGCGCTGCGTCCGGGTCGGTGACGCCCATGACGATCAGCAGGCGGGCGTCGGGGCTCATCGCTCCGGTCGACCACCACTTGCGGCCGGTGATGACCCAGTCGTCGCCGTCGCGGCGGATCCGGGTGCCGATCTGGGTGGCGTCGGAGGAGGCCACCCCGGGTTCGGTCATGCAGAAGGACGAGCGGATCTGCGCCTCCAGCAACGGGTTCAGCCATCGTTCCTGCTGGGCCGGGGTACCGAACTCGGCCAGGAGCTCCATGTTGCCGGTGTCGGGGGCGGCACAGTTCATCGCCACCGGGGCCAGCTGGGGAGAGTACCCGGTCAGTTCGGCGATCGGCGCGTACTGCAGCTGGCTGAGCCCGGCACCGTGCTCGCCGGGCAGGAACAGGTTCCACAGCCCGGCCTCGCGGGCCCGGACCTGCAGGTCGTGGATCACCGGGGGCCGCCCCCACCGGCCGGGGTCGGCGGCGAGCTGTTTCTCCAGTTCCGGCTCGGCGGGGCGGACCTGATCGGCGATGAAGGCCCGGGCCCGGTCGGTCAGGTCCCGGGTGCTGGGGTCGGGTGCGAAATCCACGGATTCTCCTCGGCTCTCGACAGTTGGTTCAGCCCGTGCACGGCCAGGGGAACAGCGAGGTCACCGACCGTTTCGAACCCGGTGCCCACCGTGCCCCCGGCCTGGTAGCGGAAGTACACGCCCTCGAGGATCACGGCCAGCTTGTAGGCGGCGAAGGCGCGGTACCAGGACAGGTGTTCCACCCGCGTCCCGAGCACCTCGCAGTAGGTGTCGAGCAGTTCCGGGAACGAGGGGTAGCCGGCCGCCGGGTCGACGGCGCTCACGGCCGTGCCCGGGCTGATGGAATGGATCTCCCAGTAGAGCCCGAGCAGCCCGACGTCGACCGCGGTGTCACCGAGGGAAGACAGCTCCCAGTCGAGGATCGCGCTGATCGAGGTGCCGTCCACCAGGGCGTTGTCGAGCCGGAAGTCGCCGTGCACGAGGCCATTGCGTCGTGTCGTGGGCACGTTGTCGCGCAGCCGTTCCTGGAGCCGGTCGAGCTGAGGCAGCTCGCGCGAGCGCGACCCGTCGTACTGCAGTCCCCAGCGGTGCAGCTGGCGGACGAGGTAGCCGTCGGCGCGGCCGAAGTCGCCCAGGCCAATGCGGTCGGGGTCGAGGCGGTGCAGTTCGGCCAGCAGCCGGATCAGCTCGAAACTGATGTCGCGCAGCGCGGTCGGGGTGTAGGCGGTGTTCTGGTGGCGGCGGGCCAGAGCCTGGCCGGGCATGCGGGTCATCAGGTAGAAGGGCGAGTCCAGGCCGGTGGACGCGTCGGGCGTGCGTTGCAGGGCCAGGGTGGCGGGCACGGGGACGCCGGTGCCGGCCAGGGCGCTGATCACCCGATGTTCGCGGGCCATGTCGTGGGCGGTGGCCTGGACGTGGCCCAGCGGTGGGCGGCGCAGCACCAGGGGTCGGGCCGCGCCGTCGATGCCGTAGGTGACGTTGGAGCGCCCGCCGGCCATCAGGGTGGCCGACAGCGGCCCGGGCCCGGCCAGACCGGGATGCGTTCGCTGAAGCCAGCTCTCGAAGACCGGTACGTCCAGACCGGGGGTGGGCGAGTGCGGGTCGTCCGTCATCCGTGATCCTCTCGCCCGGGAACAGCCCTGAAGCCGTGGGTCGAGGTAAGCATACCGCGCAGTCGGTTTGTCGTCGGGGTTCGTCGCCCTCCACTTCTCCGTGATCATGCAAAGTGTCCCCGGAGTTGTAGAACTCTTGCCATCGCAGTTCTAGGGCATCGGGGACACTTTGCATGATCACGAATGGAGGGGTGGGGTCTTATCGGGCGAGGAGGTCCCGTTCGATCGCAGCTCGTAGGTGGGCGGGGATCGGTACGGGGCGGCGGTTTTTCGCGTCGACGAAGACATGGACGAAGCGGCCTGTCGCCGCCGGCTCGGTGTCTTCCTTGCCTGCCTGCTGGCGGTGGATGGCCAGTTCCCAGGTGACGCTGCTGGTGCCCAGGCGTCCCGCGCGCAGGCCCACGCGCATGACGTCCGGGAAGGAGATCGGGGCGCGGTACTCGCAGGCCGACGATACGCAGATGGCGATCTCCGTGCCACCACCCGGGACCAGGCCGGCTGCGATCAGCCAGGTGTTGATCGTGGTGTCCATCGCTTCGTAGTAGACGGCGTTGTTCACGTGGGCGTACTGGTCGTTGTCGTTCCAGCGGGTCGGGAAGAGGCCGTGGTGGCCGTAGTCGTTCATCGGCTCATCCACCTGACCGCATCACGAACGCGAACGCTGCCCGTACGCGTCCACTGCTGGGCATCTCCCCGGTGATCAGGTCGGCGTAGGTGTGCGACTCCGAGATCCGGACCAGCAGGTACGCGAGGTCGGCCGGGTTGATGGCCGTCCCGAACGGGTGCTCGCCCATCTCCACGCGCACCAGGTGCTCGACCACCGCGACGTAACGTCGCTGGATCTCGCTCTCGTTGGTGGTCAGCAGGCGCAGGGCGCGGGCGGGTTCACGGCGCAGGAAGGTGCGGAAGTAGTCGGCCGAGATCAGGTCTTCGGCGAACGCCGTCAGGACCGCGACGACCCGGTCGGCACCCTTCAGGTGCGCGTGTGCCTGATCGGCCTGCGACAAAGTGGGGACGGCCAGCGACCAGAGCACCTCCGACAGCAGGCTGTCGCGGTTGCCCACCCAGCGGAACAGGGAGGTGCGGTCGATGCCCAGAGTGGTTGCCAGGCGGCCCATGTCGATGCGCTGTCCGGCGACGAACGTCTCGCGGGCCAGGCGGAACGCTGCGACCGAGTCGGGGTGCTCGCCGCTGTCCAGGCGCTGCGACAGCCAGGACGGCGCGCCGGCCGTCCCGATCAGGGCCAGCGGGGTGCCGTGCGATCCGGGTGGTCCCTCGGCGAATGACGTGGCGGCCTTCGGCATAGCCAGACTCTAGACCGCGCCCCCGGTCGTGGTGCAACATTCTGCAAAGTGATGCACGGGCGCTCGGCCGATGATGATCGAGGAGACCATGACTGACACGATCCGCCATGTCCCACCGGAACCGGTTTCGCCAGAAGTTGTTCCGGAAACGCTGGAGGCCGACTTCTACGGCTTCCAGGCCGACCTGACCCCGCTGGAGCAGGAGAAGGCCGTGCAGATCCGGGCCTTCCTGGAGCGCGAGGTGCGCCCGATCGCGAACGACTACTGGGACCGCGCCGAGTTCCCGCACCAGATCATCCAGCCCATCGCCGATCTGGGTCTCTTCGGGATGCAGATCGCCGAGACGGCCCAGTTCGAGAACAGTTCCGTGTTCCGCGGCTGGGTCGCGCTGGAGATCGGGCGGGTGGACGCCTCGACGGCTACGTTCGTGGGGGTGCAGAGCGGCCTGTCGATGAACGCGATCGCCCTGGGCGGTTCACCGCAGCAGCGCGAGACGTGGCTGCCGCCGATGAGCCGCGGTGAGCTGATCGGCGCGTTCGCCCTGACCGAGCCGCTGTCGGGCTCCGACTCGGCCCGCGGCCTGCGCACCACTGCCGAGCGTCGCGGTGACACCTGGGTGCTCAACGGGGCCAAGCGATGGATCGGTAACGCGACCTTTGCGGACGTCGTGGTCGTCTGGGCGCGCGATGTCGCCGACCACCAGGTCAAGGGTTTCTTGGTGAGACGAGGCACGGCAGGCTTTACCTCGTCCAAAATTCAGGGAAAACAGGCGCTGCGCATCGTGCAGAACGCTGACATCGAACTGGTGGACGTCGAGGTCGCGGAGGCCGACCGGCTGCCGGAGATCCGTTCGTTCGATGACGTCGCGACCGTGCTGCGCCTGACCCGCGCCGGCGTCGCCTGGCAGGCGACCGGGGTGGCGATCGGGGCCTACGAGGCGGCTCTGCAGTACACCGCGCACCGGGAGCAGTTCGGAAAGTCCCTGGTGTCGTACCAGCTCGTGCAGGACCGGCTGGCCCAGTGCCTGGGCAACATCACTGCCTGCATCGCCTTGTGCATGCAGGTGTCGCGAATGGAGGACGAGGACCGCCAGAGTCACGCCCACGCGGCCCTGGCCAAGGCGTTCACCACCACCCGCATGCGGGAGGTGGTGGCCTGGTGCCGGGAACTGCTGGGCGGCAACGGGATCACGCTGGAAGGGGGAGTGGCCCGGTACTTCGCCGACGCCGAGGCGCTCTACTCGCTGGAGGGCACGCGCGACATGAGCAACCTGATCGTGGGCCGCGACATCACCGGAGTATCGGCCTTCGTATAAGCCGTCTCAGGTGCGGCGCAGCACCGAGACGACCTTGCCGAGGATGGTCGCGTGGTCACCGTCGATGTCGGCGTAGGCCGGGTTACGGGGTTCCAGGATCACGTGACCGTCCTTGCGGCGGAACACCTTGACGGTGGCCTCGTCGTCGATCAGGGCCGCGACGATCTCACCGTTGTAGGCCTCGGGCTGCTGCTTGACCACCACGATGTCACCGTCGCAGATAGCCGCCTCGATCATCGAGTCACCGCGCACCCGCAGCGCGAACAAGGTGCCTTTGCCGACCAGGTCACGGGGCAGGGAGAGCATCTCGTCGGAGAGCTCCTGGGCCAGGATCGGTGTGCCCGCGGCGATGTCGCCCAGCACCGGGACGCCGATCGTGCCGGGCTCGGAACGGGCGCGCGGCCCCTCGTCCGCCGCCAGGAACATCCGGACGTCGACCGGGCGGGTGGAGCGCCCGCGGCGCAGGAACCCCAGCTCCTCCAGCCGACGCAGGTGCCGGCTGACCGTCGAGGTGGAGGCCAGCCCGACCGCGTCGGCGATCTCCCGGGTCGAGGGGGAGTAGCCGTACCGCACCGCCGACTTCTGGATCACGGCCAGGATCTGGCGCTGCCGGTCGTTCAGTATCGACGTGTCCATGGCGTCCAGATCTTCAAGCACCAGCAAATAGTCGCAGACGCGTAGTTCCTCCTTCTCACCGGCTCGACTACGGTGTCATCGGTACAAAACCGGCATAAGGAGATCTATGAGTGCGCTGACCGACGTCGACATCGAAGCTGAGACCGAACTGCGCCGCCCGACCGCCGTGATCACGGCCGACATCAAGGCGAACGCCATCGAGGCCTTCGGTGAGCTGGCAGCCCGCGGACCCGTCTTACGCGTCACCCTCAGCAACGGCCTCGACGCCTGGGCCGTGCTCTCCTACGACGCGGCCCGCGCCGCACTGACCCACCCGGCGTTGCTGCACGACGCGACCCCGGCCGAGAAGGCGCTCGACGCCGTCGGATACACCATGCACAAGGTCGGGCAGGGCATCGCCGGCTCGATGCTGATGTCCGACCCGCCCGACCACACCCGCCTGCGCCGCCTGGTGGCCCCGACGTTCAGCCCGCGCCGCACCCAGCTGCTGGCCGACCGCGTGCACGAGATCACCGCCGACCTGCTCGACGCGATGGGCCCGGCCGGTGAGGCCGACCTGGTCGAGGCGTTCACCGCGCCCCTGCCCATCACCGTGATCTGCGAGCTGCTCGGCGTTCCGGTGCAGGAGCGGGCGGCCTTCCGGCAGTGGACGAACGACATGCTCGACCTGCCCTCGGAGAAACAGCGCACCGGCGCCGCCAGCCTCTACGGCTACCTGTCCGGCCTGGTGGATCGTAAGCAGGCTGAACCGGGCGACGACCTGCTGTCCGACCTGATCGCGCAGCACAACAACGAGGACGGGCGGCTCTCGCGCCAGGAGCTGATCGGCACCGCCGTCCTGCTCGTGGTCGCCGGGCACGACACGACCGTCAACCTGATGGGCAATGCCCTGGTGGCGCTGTTCCGCCGGCCCGACCAGGCCCAGATCCTGCGGGAGCAGCCCGAGCTGATCCCCGGCGCGGTCGAGGAGTTCCTGCGTCTGGACTCCTCCGTCGAACTGGCCACGCTGCGCTACGCGGCCGAAGACCTCGAACTGGCCGGAGTTCCCATCCGCCGAGGTGACGTGATCGCGGTCTATCTGGGCCAGGCCAACCGTGGGGCCCCGCAGAACGACGAAGGCAACCCCGACGTCCTCGATGTGACCCGGCCCAGTGCCCGCCACATCGCCTTCGGCCACGGCATTCACCACTGCCTGGGCGCGCCCCTGGCCCGGATGGAGACAACGATCGCCCTGGGCGCCCTGCTGCAGCGTTTCCCCGACCTCGAGCTGACGGCCGGCCCGGACAGCGTGCAGTGGATCCCGTCGGGCATGATGCGCGGGCCGATCTCGCTGCCCGTGCGGTTCACGCCAGTGGGATAAAGATCCTCAGCGGTGGCTTCCGTCGGTCCGGGAGGAGTTCTCGAGCGCGTCCTCCTGCGCCTCGTCCTCCTGGATCTCACGGAAATTAACGTACGAGTAGACGACCGTGGCCGCCGCGATCAGCCCCGAGAAGATCAGCGAAGCACCGGCGCCCCAGCCACCGGGCAGCCACCACCGATCATCCAGCGGCCACCACTGCGGCGTCGCCGGGTGCAGACCCCACACGACGCCGATGCCCATCAGGCACGCGATGCCCAGCACCGAGGCGGCGATGCGCAACGGGCTGGCGACACCGTCAGCAGCAGTGCGCAGGGCTGCCTTCCGCACCGGCTCCAGCCGGCGTTCGGCCCACTCGTACTGCGTGGCCAGCACCGCCAGACCGGCGAACAGGGCCAGCAGGCCGGGGCCGGGAAGGACGAGGGCGGCGATCCCCACCAGCACCAGAGCCCAGCCCACGATCTGCAGGGCAATGCTCTTGAGCGCTCCGGAGCCGGGGACGTTCACAGCGAACAGCCCGATCCGGTCGACGTCGGCATGGTGTTCACGGCCCACCTGGTCCCGGGCGTGCGAGACGCCCGTCGTGTGTGTGGGCCCGAGATGATCTCGGACCCCTGATGGCCAGGACGTTACTGCCTACCGCACGGCCCTGCCGTCTGGAGAACTACTTCAGCCGGAAGCGCCCCACCGCGCTCCTCAGCTGGCCGGCCACCTGATCAAGCTGCTGAACAGCAGCGTCGGCCTCGGTCAGGGTCGCCGTGGTGGTACGGGTTGCCTCTGCGACCGAAGCGATGTTGCCCGCGATCCCACTGGCCCCCGCGGCCGCGTCGCCGACACTGCGGCTCATGGTCGTGGTGGTCGCGCTCTGCTCCTCGACCGCCGCGGCGATGGTGGTCTGGAAGTCGTTGATCTGCGCGATCACCGCGCCGATCTCACTGATCGCGGTGACTGCATCGCCGGTATCGGCCTGAATCGCCTCCACCCGGCGGGCAATGTCCTCGGTGGCCCGGGCCGTCTCCTGGGCCAGCTGCTTGACTTCCTCGGCCACCACCGCGAAACCCTTGCCGGCGTCGCCGGCCCGGGCCGCCTCGATCGTTGCGTTCAGCGCCAGAAGGTTGGTCTGCTCGGCGATCTGGGTGATGGCCTTCACCACGTTGCCGATCTCGGCAGAAGACTCACCCAGCTTGCTGATGGTTGCGTTCGTGCTCTGGGCGCGGGCCACCGCGGTGCCTGCGACGTCCGCCGCCAGCTGCGCGTTACGGGCAATCTCCCCGATCGATGCGCCCATTTCCTCTGCTCCGGCCGCAAGCGTCTGGACGTTCGTCGACACGTCCTCGGACGCGGAGCTGACCACTCCGGCCCGCTCGTTGGCCAGTCGCGCGCCTTCCCCGATCCGGCCGGTCACGTCATTCAGCCGGGATGCGCTGTTAGATACCGTCTCGGCCTGGTTGACGAGTGTGGTCAGCATGCCGCGGAAGGCGCGGATGGCTTCATTCGCCATCGAGGCCATCCGCCCCAGCTCGTCGCGTGAGGTGACGTCTGCTTCCTGGGACAGGTCACCCTCGGCCAGCCGGGCCAATGAACCGGACAACGCACCCACCTGCTGCAGCAGCCGCCGCAGTACGGCGGTGGCCAGAGACACGGCCAGCACGAGCCCGAGCAGCAAGGAGAGGACGACGGCGATCCGGGCGTTGCGGAAATCGGCGTCGGCCTGGGCCGTGGCTTCCTGTGATGCCTTGGTCTCCAGCGTGGCCAGGGCGACCACACCATCGTTCAGCTGCGTCTCGGCCCCACCGAACGCCTTGCCCAGATCGTCGGGCATCTCGAACCCACTGGGAGGCGCCTGCCCGAAGACGATCACGTCACGCAGGGTTCGGTACTGCTGCGCAGCCGTGCTGATCTGCTTGATCTGGTCGCCCCGGCCGCTGCTGGTTCCGGCGACCGATTGGTACTCAGCCAGAGCGGCGTCCAGGGCCGTGTCGGCGGCCTCGCTCGCGGGGATCCAGGTGTCCGAGGCCGACGTGGCGTCTCCGTTGGCTTTCGTTACCTGGTAGAGGAACTGGGCTCGGTACATTTGGGCTAGCTGGTGGTTGAGGTCGTTCAGTTGCTGCACACCGGTCAGCCGCTGCTCCTGCAGCGCGTGGATCCGGGTGTTCATCGCGCTCATCCGCTGAAGTGACACCGCTCCAACCCCGACCGCGACCAGAGACATGACCAGGATCGGCGCGACGATTTTGGTCTTGACGCTGAGGTCCCTCAGCCGACCGGAGCTGCGTGAGGGTGACGCGGGATGAGCAGCGGTGCTGGACGCAGACGACACGCGAACTCCTGAGGGGTAACGGCCGGGAACCTGTCCCTTCGGCATTCCCTGGTGCCTGTTCCAGGAAGAGTCGGGCGAATGTGACGGGGATAACATCTAGCTGCTCTGGTGTGGGTGCTCGGGGCTATCACTCCCGGCCGGCCCGCGATAGACCGCTCTCCGGACAGTCCCAACTGGAGCAGGACGTGCTGGACGATGATCAGAGGACGCGGGTGGTCGCGAAGCGCTCGCGGTAGGCGGTGGGGGTCAGCCCGAGTTGGCGCTGGAAGGCCCGGCGCATCGTCTCGTCGCTGCTGAACCCGCCGGCCCGGGCGGCGGTGCTCACCGAGACGCCGTTCAGCAGGAATTGCTGGGCGGCTTCGACCCGGCTGACCTCGACGAACCGGCTCGGGGTCATGCCCAGCTCCCGATCGAACATCCGGTGCAGGTGCCGCGCGGACACTCCGGCCCGCCGGGCCAGGGCCTGCACGGTGTGCGGCCCGGACGGGTCGGCGGTGACGGCGTCGAGCACGGCGCGCAGGGGCCCGGCCGGTTCGGCGGGCAGGGCCAGACGGGCCGAGAACTGGGACTGCCCGCCGGGCCGCCGCATGAACATCACCATTTCCTGGGCCACGTCGCGGGCGGCCGAAGCGCCGTGGTCGTCCTCGACCAGGGCCAGGGCCAGATCGATCCCCGCGGTCACTCCGGCCGAACTGAACACCGTGCCCGAGCGCACGAAAATGGCGTCCGCCGTGACTTTTACCTTCGGATAGGCACGTCGCAGCAGGTCCGCGTGACGCCAGTGCGTCGTCGCCTCGCGTCCGTCCAGGATTCCGGCCTCGGCCAGCAGGAACGCGCCCGTGCAGACCGACGCCACCCGCCCGGCCCGCTCACTCAGGCGCTGCAGCGTCGTCACCAGTTCCTGATCCAGTCGCCGGGCGCCCTCACCACCGGGCACGATCAACGTGTCGAAACCACCGTCGCCGGCCACCTCGTCCACACTCAGCCGCACCCCGCTGGAGGTGCGCACCACGGGCCCGGCCAGCCCCACCGTGACGATCTCGTAGCGGCCCAGGCCGGCGTCGGCCTCGCTGAAGACCTGCACCGGTCCGGCCACGTCGAGCAGCAACACATCGTCGAAGACCAGCACACCCACCCGATGAACCATCATCCCGCCCTCAGTTGTCAGGTCCGATTCCGAGGACTGTACGTCCGATCGGTCATCGTGCTGCAGGGGCATGGTGCTGGAACCTGGCCAGGTGACCGAAACCAGCCTCCAGATCGCCGTCGTCCTCTTCCCCCGCGTCACCGCCCTCGACGCCATCGGGCCCTACGAGATCCTCCAGCGGCTGCCCGGCGCCACCGTGACCTTCGTCGGGCACCGGCGCGGCGAGGTCCGCACCGAGAATGGGTTCCTCGGGCTGAGCATCGACCAGACCTTTGAGGACGTGGTGGCCCCCGATGTCGTGGTGGTCCCCGGAGGCGTCGGTTCCCGGGCACTACTTGAGGACGAGGTTGCGCTCGGCTGGTTGCGTGGGGCACACCGCACCACCCGCTTCACCACCTCGGTGTGCACCGGCTCGCTGATCCTGGCGGCGGCTGGACTGCTGGAGGGTCTGAGCGCCACCACACATTGGGAAAACCTCGACGATCTGGCCAAACTCGGTGCGGTCCCGACCTCGGACCGGGTCGTGGAGCACCTGGACCGCCGCATCGTCACCGCGGCCGGCGTCTCCTCCGGGATCGACATGGCCCTGCGTCTGGCCGAGCTCCTGACCGACCGGGTCACGGCACAAGCCATGCAGCTGATTACCGAGTACGACCCGCAGCCCCCGTTCAACGCGGGCAGTCCGGCCGCGGCCGGGCCGGAGGTCGTGGCCCGGGCCAAAGAGATCGGGCTTCTCAAGGACTGACTCGGGCCGAACGAATCCTGCTTCCACCCTGAACGTCACGGGCGTTCGAGGCCTCGCCCAGGCGCTCTTTGGTTTTCCAGGTCAGCGTCACACCGATGGCTCGGGGCCGGCCCCCATCGCGGCTGACCTTGGTATTCCTCGCTCGACCTTGAGCATCGCTCAACCGTTCGCGCTTCCAGGCGAGCCGACTTCTCGCTGAACAGTTTTGGGTAGCGCATAATGTGCAGGGATGGGAAGAACGCCAGGTGGACGGGACCGAGCCCAGCTTCAGCGGCGCCTGGAGGTCTTGAAGCTGCTAGTCGTGCCGCTGGAACCCCATGGGATTGTGAGACCCCCAGACTGGGCAGGGCCGCTGTCCGAGCCTGAAGCGCTGGGAGTCGGGCCTGATGGCACTGCTTTCGCAGTCTGGTCGCACCGGCAGGATCCAAGGCACAAGCAGGTGACCTGGCACCTGGACAGCAAGCAGGTCAGCGGCGCCATCGATGTGGAGAGCGACCTGCGCCCGTCATTCGTGCAACCGCTGCCGGGGGGTCGCGTCCTGCTGGCGGCGGCTCGGGCCAGAAATGCTGGCCCCAACGGCGAGGTATGGACCCCTGACGGTGACCTGGAGCATCGAGGACACCTGGGTGATGCCATTGGGGAACTCCTCACCACGCCGTCCGGCAAGGTGTGGGTCGGATACTTCGATGAGGCCATAGGCGGGAGTGGCCCAGAGGGTCACGGCCTCGCACGCTTCAACCACGATCTGACGGTTGACTGGCTCTACTCGCCGAATGCCGGACTCCCGTACATCTCCGACTGCTACACCCTCAACCTCGACGCCGAAACCGCCCACTTCTGTCCCTACACGGACTTTCACGTCATGTCGGCGTCGGGGGACGAGGTCACAGACTGGGGAGCATCTCCCTACCGGTTCGCGCACGGCATGCTGGCCAAAGGCACAGACCGGGCGTTCCTGGGTGGTTGGGGTGCCGAGTACGGCGTCGTAACGCTCGCTCGCATCAGCCAAGACGGTGTGCACCGCGTGGGCACTCAGTGCTGCATCGTTCTACCCGATGGCCTGGAGACACAACGTCTGCGCTATGCCTGCCGCGGCGGTGACCTATATGCCTTTACCGCTCGAGGAGCTTGGTACCGCACCAATCTCAAGGCGCTGAGCGAATCCCTGACCTTTTGATCCGGATCCGTGCTGTCTCGAAAATTCCTTCGTTCCGCACAATCACGCCCTTGGATTCCAGGTCATGCGCCGGCAACAGACAGGATCCGGGTTCGAGTGTCCCGGCGAACATCGCAGTCGCAGCCGTGACCTGCCCGCCTGACTCAAGCGCGGCTGGCGGGCGACCGATCCTGTGATCATCGTGGCCGCGGTCGATCTTGGCATCGGCGTTCAGCTCAAGGAGATGCTCGTGATTACGACGACCTTCCCGACCATCACGGCCGTCCTGAAAGTCCTGACGGAGCGCTTGGAGGGGGACGGGCAGCACCTGGGCCCGATCTCTACCCGCGTCGCCCTGCGTACGGGGGTCAGCCTGCGCAACATCCGCCCGGACCAGGAGAAGGATCCCGTTCTGATTCAGAAGGTGCTCGAGACGCTGTCCGAGATGGGATTCAAGTTCTAATTCCGGTTTTTCAGAGCCACAAGAACGGGAGCTCGTATGTCAGCGACGACAGGGATCAACAGCACGACCGGTGTCTCGGCCATGGCCCAGGGGGCGGCCACGACAGCCGTTCCCGATCTGGTGGCGCAGCTGCGGGAAGGGCTCGCCGGCCGAACGGCCGCCGCGGTGCTGTACTTCGCCTCGTCGAGTTATGCGCCAGAGGATCTTGCCGGGCCGATGGCCGAGAACTTCCCCGAAGCGGCGGTCCTCGGGTGTTCGACCGCCGGCGAGTTCACCAATGACGAGCACCTGACCGGGGGAATTTCGGCTATCGCGCTGCCGGTAGAAATCCTGGGACGCGTCGCGGCCGTTCTCGGGGATCTCACCGAAGATCCGGTGAAGGGCATGGACAGGGCCATCACCGAACTGGAGACGGCGTGGGGTACGCCGATGCGCGATCTGGCGACCGCCTCCCATGTTGGTTTCGCCTTGATCGACGGCCTTCACGGCGACGAGGAGATGGTCAACGAACGGCTGGGAAATGCCGCACCGATGCTGGACTTCGTCGGTGGATCGGCCGGGGACGACCTGGCGTTCGACCAGACCTGGGTCGCGGTCGGCGACCGGATCTCGCACCATGGGGTCGCGCTGCTCCTGTGCCAGACGAAGGTCGCCTTCCGGGTGGTGAAGACCTGTTCGCTGGAGCCCAGCGGGGTAACGCTGAGGATCACCAAGGCGGACCTGCAGTCGCGGACCGTGCAGGAGATCGATGGTCGTCCGGCGGCCCAGGTCTACGCGGAGGCCCTCGGGCTGGAGGAGTCAGCCCTGGATGCCTCGGTCTTCCTGGCCCATCCCCTCGGGCTGATGATCGATGGTCAGGCCTGGATCCGGAGTCCGCAGCAGGCAGACGGCAACGGCGGACTTCACTTCTACTCCCAGATCGTTGAAGGTACCGAAGTCGAGATGATGCGCGGGACCGACCTGCTCCTGGACACGCGGAAGGTGCTGGATACGGCTCGCCAGGAATTGGGCGGGGCGCATTCGGCAGTCTTGTTCAACTGCATCCTGCGACGCCTGGAAATGGATGCGAAGAATCTGCATCCAGGCTTCCTGGAGGGCCTTTCCGGCCTGCCGACCGCTGGGTTCCACACCTACGGGGAGACTTGGCTCGGACACATCAACCAGACCCTCACGGGTGTCATCTTCGGACGACCGTGACACGCCGCCTATGCCGGCCAGGTAGAGCAGACTGATTCCGATGCTGCGCCGCAGCGGCAATGTTGCTGCTGCGGCGCGGTGTTCGCCGTAGCCGTGCTACGGTGTTTTGGTCGCGAAAAGCGATGTCGTGTGCGCACTGCGCAGGACATCGTTCGTACATCGATCCAGATGGTTCTGATCGTTGAGCGTCTCCTTGCCGAGATCGGGCTCCCGTCCGCTCCCGGCGCTGACCACCGTCGCCGCGTGTCGCCGCGACAGAGGAGCGCATCACGATGCAGAAGACCATTGCCATTGTCGGAGCGGGGCTGGGCGGGCTGACGCTCGCCCGGGTGCTTCAGGCCCACGGCGTCGAGGCAACCATCTACGAGGGTGAGACGTCGGCGGCGACCCGTACACAAGGCGGCCTGCTCGACATTCACGAAGAGACCGGCCAGATCGCGCTTCGCGCAGCTGGTCTTCATGACCAGTTCCTCACTCTGGTTCGCCCGGGCGAGGATGCCAAGCGTGTGGTCGACCGCCACGGATCGATGCTGTTCGACGTGTCGGCGGACCCCGGCTCAGCCCGTCCTGAGGTGGACCGTGGCGAGCTCAGGCAGCTGCTCATCGACTCGCTGACACCCGGGACGATCAGGTGGGGTCACAAGCTCGCCTCGGTCCAGCACCATGGGAAGGGCGGCCATGACCTCACGTTCGCAGACGGCTCCACCACGCACGCCGATATCGTCATCGGTGCGGACGGTGCCTGGTCGAAGGTGCGTCCGCTGCTCACCCCGGCCGAGCCTCTCTACAGCGGAACCTGCTTCATCGAAATAGCTCTCGACTCAAGCAACCAGAACGTTCAGGCGAGTGTGGACGCGATCGGCAGTGGCACGCTGATGGCGGTCTGGCCGGGCCAGGGGATCATCGCCCATCGCTACGCCGATGGGCGCGTGCTCGGATACGTGGCGCTGAACAGGCCCGAAGAATGGATGAGGTCGATCGACTTCGGCGACCCGTCCGTGGGCCTGCGCCGCGTTGCCGACGAATTCGACGGCTGGACAACGCTACTCACCGCCTTCGTGACACAGTCCATCGCGGAGCCGCGGCTCCGGCCCATCTACACCCTTCCCGTCGGGCTGACCTGGGACAGGGTGCCCGGCGTGACGCTCGTCGGCGATGCCGCACATCTGATGTCGCCCTTCGCCGGCGAGGGCGCGAACCTCGCCATGTACGACGGCGCGGACCTGGCGAGGGAGCTGGTGAACCAACCCGACATCGAGGTCGCGCTCGCCGGGTACGAAGATCGGCTGTTTGAGCGCAGTAGCGACGCAGCCGGTCGCTCGGCGCGGAATCTGGAGGTCTTCTTCGGCCGGGGCGCACCGCAGAGTGTGGTCGCGCTGTTCGATCACTCCTGATGCATCAGGCCGATGCTGCGGGCCTGGGCTCGGGGGACACGCGATCAGAGAACCTGACCTGCGTACCCGGCTTCAGTTACGGAATCTTGACCGCACCCTGCCTTGAGGTGTTCGCGTACGAGCCGGACGTCCTACGCCAGGACGCTCTGGGCATGGGTGAGGGCTTGGACCCCGTGGCGACAACGGTGTCATAGAACCAAGATCAAGTCCATTACTTAGCGGTATGGAATACTTCACTGCGTGATCGAGCGGTTGACACCTTTTAGTGCCATTTATGTGTGCAGACTGTGAGGGATCGTTGCAGGGGCCCATCCGGTCCCGAAAAACCTTCCTCACAAGGGATCTTGCGTGCTCAGATCGTCTCGTCATGTCATTTTTCGTTTACTGGGTGTGTCTGGAAAGGCTGCGGTGAAGGCACCCGCAGCAGGGGGTGCCTCCCCGGGGGGGCGCTGCTAAGGACCGGTGGCCGTTGTCGTTCATGGCCGCGGGTGTGGCTGTGGCATGTTCGCTGGTCCCGGTGCAGAGTGCGATGGCGGCTACCGCCTCCTCCTCCGGTGAATCGGCCTCCGATGAGCGGCCTTCGAAGCCGCCGACGTCGTACACGCCGATGAGCGCGGCCGATGAGGCCAAGCTGAGGGCGAAGGCACTTTCTGCCGCGAAACCTGAGCTGGGTAAGAAGGAGCTGGTGGGTGACCGGACGCGGATGTCGCGGACGTTTGCTGATCCGGTGACCGGGACGCGGGTGAGCCAGCTGTCGGCCGCGCCGATCAACTTCAAGGATGCCGGTGGTGACTGGCAGCCGATCGACAACATGTTGAAGGCCGATCAGACCAGTGGCGGGTGGACCAACGGCGCCAACGATTACGCGCTGCAGCTGCCCAAATCCCTGGCCGAGCCGGTCAAGATTGTCGATGGCGGCGACAAGGGCGCATTCGTGTCCTTGGAGCTGGCGCCGGACAAGACCCCGGTCGATGAGCTGACGGCTCCTACGGTTCAAGGTCGGGCGGCCACTGCGGTGGCGGAAGCACCGGAGGTGTCGGCGAAGGCCGCGACGGTCAAGAAGGCTGAAGCGACCTACGCCGATGCGCTGCCGGGTGTCGACTTCTCCTATGAAGCCATTGGAGACGCGGTCAAGGAGACCGCGTACGTTGATTCGCTGGCTGATGTGGAAGCCCTGCCGGGTGGTTCGCTGAGTTTCACGGTGAAGACCGGCGCCGGGATGACGCTGAAGGTCAAGGAGTTCGGGGCTGTCGACGTCCTGGGCGCCGATGGCAAGGTGGCGTTCGAGATCCCGCGGCCGGTGATGAGCGATGCCCACGGTGAGCCCTCGACGGCGATCACGACGCTGGTGAGCAAGGACTCCGGCGGTGATTCGTGGACGTTGACGCTGACGCCGGACCGGGAGTGGCTGGCGGCCAAGGACCGGGCGTGGCCGGTGGCGATCGACCCGACGATCGGGGTCGGGGCGCCGATGGCTGCTTGCACGCTGCAGTCCAACCGGCCCGAGGCTGAGGGCCCGTTGTGCTCGGGGTCGGAGATCCTGACGCAGTGGACGGCTGACTCGGGTAATGAGCGGCGGGCGCTGGTGCGTTTCGACCAGCTCCTGGACGTGGTTCCGGCTGATGCGCAGATCGCGACCGCGCGTCTGAACCTGTTCGTGGTCAACGATTCCGCTTACGCGGCCAGCTCGGTGGATGTGCAGGCGTTGACCAAGGCGTTCACGACCTCGGCGACCTGGGCGACCCGGGACGGTTCGGCGAAGTGGACCACGGCCGGTGGTGACCGCTCGGGTGATGTGTATGAGCGCAAGGCGCTGACGCCCAACGGCACGTCCCAGTACTTCGACGTTTCGCGTCTGGTGCAGGAGTGGACCGAAGGCGGTTCGAGGTACAACGGTTTCATCCTGAGCAAGCAGGCCAAGAGCGATGACGGCGGTCTGCTGAGGTTTGGTTCGGTGCAGTCGAGTGTTCCGCCCTCGATGTGTGTGGAGTGGGAGCCGCGCACGGGTGTGCGTAAGGGCAACACCGCGATCGTGACCGAGCAGCTGTCCGACCGCACCAGCATCAGCATCAACCCGGCCACCGGTAACGCCACGCTGACCACGAAGGAACTGTCGATCACCGGTTCCGGGATCGACCTGAACGTGGCCCACACGTCCCAGTCGCTGGACACCGACGGGATCGGTGTCAACGGCTACGGATGGACGTCCTCGCTGACCGGGACCCGCCTGTGGCCCTACGCCGGTGGCACCACGGGCGCGGCGCAGACGATGTTCTACCGCGACGGCGCCGGCGCCCAGCACACCTACCTGCGTAACCAGGCCGTCAACACCCGCTGGATCCGGCCGATGGGCCTGGACAAGGACCTCTCGGTTCCTGACACCAGTCACTACGAGCTGACCGACCGCAAATCTCAGACGGTCGAGCGGTTCAAGAACATCGGCACCACCGCGGACCAGATCTATGGTCTGGAGTCGGTGGCCGACAAGAACGGCAACAAGATCACTTTCAATTACGACGCTTCGGCGCGGTCGCAGATCGATGGGACGCTGATTCTGCGCTCGGTCACCGACACGCGGGGCCGGAACCTGGAGGTGACGAACTTCTCGGGGTA
This sequence comes from Kineosporia sp. NBRC 101731, assembly GCF_030269305.1. Classification (NCBI taxonomy): domain Bacteria; kingdom Bacillati; phylum Actinomycetota; class Actinomycetes; order Kineosporiales; family Kineosporiaceae; genus Kineosporia; species Kineosporia sp. NBRC 101731. Next base: position 63,222 of record NZ_BSTC01000012.1, on the reverse strand, counting down.
CTTCAACGACTTCATCACCGATTCCTCGGGCCGTCAGGTCATCTACAACGGCAGCAACAACCAGCTGGACTCCATCACCGACGCTCCGGCGGCACCGTGGCGTACGAGTACGACGCCGCGCACCGGGTCACCGCGGTCGTGACACCGGAGAACCTGCGTACGGAGATGACATACGACGATCCGGGCCGGATTACGCAGCTGAAGCGGAAGAACTCCGCTGCGGCCGGGGACTCGGTCTGGACGTTCTCCTACGGCACGTTCACCCGCAACTCCGACGGCAAGCCCACCATCAAGAACACGGTCACCGACCCCAACGGTCACACGACCGAATACACGGCGAACGGCCGCGGTCTGGTCTCCTCGACCAAGAACGCCCTGGGCAAGAGCGAGTCCAAGACGTACTCGCCCAACGACGACGTCGCCTCCACCACCGGGGCTACAGGCGGCGGTTCGCAGACCAGCACCAACACATTCGAGGTCGACACTGCCGGTGACACCTACCGGATGACGTCCACGAAGATCCCGACCGGAGCCACGACCACGCTGGGCTACGGAACCGGGGCCGAGACGTATGACCTGAAGACGAGCACCGATGCGCGAGGCAACTCCACCGAGTACACATACAACACCGCGCACAACCCGACCAGCGAGAAGAAGACCAACAGCGCCAGGACCGAAACATCAACCACGGTCAGCCTGTACGAAGGTGACACCGACCCCGCCTACGGTGATGTCGTGCACTGCGGTCCCGGCACCACGCCGGCCGCGACGAAGTCCGGTGCGCTGTGTGAAAAGCGGGATGCCGAATACGCGAAGGGCACCTCACGGGCCGCAACCGGTGGACACCGCACGGCCTACCGGTACAACGCCAACGGTGAACTGACCACCACGATCCCGCCCACCGGCGGGTCGCTGGCCAACCAGACCTACACCTACGACAGCCTGTCCCGCCTGCAGACCCTCACCGACGGCAAGGGCCAGCAGACCTACTACGGCTACGACGCGATGGACCGCGTCACCTACGTCCAGCACGCCGACGGATCGATCGAGTCCTCGTACTTCGGCGGCGGCGACACTGGTATCAACAACGGCTGGCTGCGCTCGATGACCGAGTACCCGGCCACCGGCGCCACCGCCAGCCGGGTCACGAACTACGGCCGCGACGACCTGGGCCGCATGACGGCCACCACCGCTCCTGAGGGCACCGCGGCCCTGACCTATGACAAGGCCTCCAACCTCAAGGTGTACGACGACAACGGCGGTAGCGTCGCCTACGGGTACAACGACGCCGACCAGCTCACCTCTGTCCAGTTGCCCGGCGGCACCTGCACCGGCCTGACCTATGCCTCACCCGGCACGGCAGCCAGCAAGTGCATCCTGCTGCAGGTCGACGACGACGGACGCCGCACCGGCACCAAGTACCCCGGCGGCACCAGCGTCCAGACCAACACCCTGGACAACTCCGGGCGGATCAAGCAGATCGTCGCCAAGACCGGCTCCACCCCGGTCACACGCCTGGACCTGACCTACTCCTACGCCGAGGCCAGCAAGGACACCGGCCTGGTCAACTCCGTCACCGATGCCACGACGAGCAAGAAGACGACCTACATGCACGACGGCCAGGACCGTCTGACGGTGGCCTCCACAGCCCCCACCGCTGGTGGGACCGCCAGCACCTACGAGGCGTTCTGCTACAGCGCGGCCGGTAACCGCACCAAGTACTACACCGCAGCAGGCGCCACCTGCGCCACAGCCAGCCCGGCCGCTACCTACACCTACAACACCGCTAATCAGCTCACCGCAGCTACCGGCACTACCCCCACCGGCGCGACCCTGGCCGGCACCGGATTCAGCTACGACGCCAACGGCAACGAAACAGGTGCCAAGTCAGCCACCGGCCGCATCACCACCTACAGCGACCGCGACCAGGCCACCAGCTTCACACCCACCGGCGGCACCGCAACCACCCAGACCTACGCCGCTACCGGCAACGGCAACCGCCTGACCTCCGGCACGACCAGCTTCATGGCCTCACCGTTCTCACCGGCCCCGGCCTGGTCAAAGACCGGCACCACCAGCACCTGGACCATCCGCGACCCAGACGGCAGACTCCTGGCCATCCGCATCGGTGCCACCAGCAACCCCGGCTCGGCGAGCGAGTACTACCCGTTCACCGATAATCTGGACAATGTGCGCGCCATGGTCACCGCAACCGGGACCACACCCGAGGTGACCTACACGTACTCTGCGTACGGGGCCACCACGGCTACCACCGGGCCTCTGAACCAGCCTTACCGTTACGGCGGTGGCTACATCGATACCGCCACAGGGCTATCAAAACCGGGATCCGTTACTACGACCCCATCCACGGCCGCTTCACCCAGCAAGATCCCACTGGCCAGGAAGAAAACCCTTACCTGTACGCAGCAGGGGGTCCCGCGACCAAGCATGATCCGACGGGGGCCAACTGGTTTACAAGTGACAATACCCAGTGTATTGGCACTGTGGGGTTGATGGTCGCCGGCTTAGTTTTCGCACCACCAACCACATTGGGTGCACTAGCTGTATACGTCGCTGGCGGGCCGTTCGCTATGGCTACTTGCAGAAATGTCTAGCCAAATAAGGAGGATTTATGTGGACCTGGATAAAGATCATCGCTGGCGTCATCGCTGTCGTTCTTGGGATAGCGCTCATTTTTTCCCTGGAGAGCACGCCTCTGAGAATCTTCTGGGGTCTGTTCACGATTTTCATCGTCGTGTCCGGGCTGCGGCAGCTGATCAACCGCGAGTCAAGAAGTGGCTAATCGCCCCCGCCTAAGCGGCGTCTGTTCGCAAGGATGACCATCCTACAGCGTGTCAGGGAATCAACTGAGGAAGGGGGATCCGACAATAAACTGAGCTCCGCACCGAAGGTTTCGGTGCGGAGCTCAGCGTCTTCGGGAAGATTACCGGGCGTGTCACAGAGATCGTGTAAGCCGTTAGAGCCGATGGTTCCTCGCTTGAGTCATGCTACGAAGAGTGCTTAACGCATTGCCGCGGAGGGATGTCCGGGTCGATGCGGTTTTCCAGTTGTCAGCGAGGGCGACCTGCAAGTGCAGCGCCTCGACCGCGTCCTGCACTCCGTCGTTTCGGAGTTCCGGGGACACTTTGCATGATCACGAACGAGGTTTAGAGGCGCGGATGACGAGGCTGCGGTTGGGCTGAATAGTCTTCGTGTCAGAGGGCGCCGAGAAGGGCCTGGATCCCTACCACCCCGGCACCCCGGGCCCAGTCCTCAAAACCCAGCGGCTCGGTCGAGATGGTCAGTTCGCATGGACGGGTCTTAGCCGGGCTCAGGCGTAGTTCGAGGGTGGTGGCGGTGTCCGGGGAGGCGTACAGCGTGCCCACGTCCTCGCCGGCCAGCACGATCCGCTCGGTCTGCAGACCGCCGGCCACGGTGGCGATGAGGTGGCCCAGGGCGGTGGCGGCGCCGGTGAACCACTCGGGGTCCAGGGCGGCCAACTGCTCGAAGGTGACGTCGGTGCCGGAGCGGCCGAAGCGGGCGGCCACGGCGTCACGGTCCAGGTAGCTGGCCACGCAGCCGTGATGGCCCAGGCGGCAGGCCGGGCCGGTGCTGTCGACGGGGGAGTGGGTCAGCAGGTGGCCGTTGTCGATGAGGTGCTCGAGCACGATCCCCTCGCGCACGACGGCGAAACCCAGCCCGGCCCCGACGGTGATCACGCCGAAGGTGTCGTGGGTGCGCCCGGCCCCGAACCACAGTTGCTCGCGGGCCAGGGCGACCACGTCGTTGCTGAGAACGGCCGGGACGCCGCAGATTCGGCTCACCCGCTCGCCCAGATCGACGTCGCGCCAGCCGAGGAACGGGCCGTCACGCACCACCGAGCGTCCGTCGACCACCCCACCCAGCGAGATGCCCAACCCGTCGACGCTTTTGCCCAGACGCCGCACCAGGCGCCCGATGACCCGCACCACGCCGTCGACCGGCACGACGCCCTCGACACGGGCGGGCAGCGGCTGGCTGAGAGAGGCGATCACTTCTCCGGCCAGGTCGCACAGCACGCCGTAGGCGGTGTCGCCGGTGAGCTTGATCCCGACGATGTGCCGGCTGCCGGGAACGGCCGTGAGGATCTGGCGCGGGCGGCCGATGCTGGTGCGCTCGGCCTCCTCGGTGACGACACCCGCGTCCACCATCAACCGCACCACCCGCGACATCGAGGCCTCGGACAGCCCGAAGGCCTCGCACAGGGCCGCCCGGGTCGAGGGGCCGTGCATGAGCAGGTGCCCGGTGATGGCCTGGGCGCGCGGGGAGAGCGGGGGGTGATCGTCCATGACCCGAAAAACCATACAGAATTGCGGACGCGTCCCCGCACCTTTTCTTGCATGGTAAAAGTAAGTCTGTCCTGTCGGGCCGGGAGAGCCGGGCCGACCACCACGAACCGCAACGGAGCACCCGCGTGACCGACGATGACAGCCGGGACGTGCGTCCCCCCGTCCACCTGCGTGCCGCCGGGGTCTCCCTGGTCATCGACCTGGACGGGCCGGTCCCGTCGGTCGTGCACTGGGGCGCCGACCTGGGTCACCTGAGCGACGCCGGACTGCGGGCGCTGGCCTTGTCGGCCGGGGTCGAGCTGACCAACAATGCCCCCGACGTCCCCCGGCGCCTGACGCTGCTGCCGGTCGAGCGCGACATGTGGTCGGGCACCCCCGCGATCGCCGGGCACCTGGCGGGCCGCCGCACCTCGCCCCGCCCGGTCTCGGTGCGCGAGGCCCTGACCGTGACGAGTGATCCGGCCGGCGGCGGTACCCTCCAGGCCGAGTTCACCGACGAGATCACCGGACTGGCGCTCTCGCTGTTCCTGCGCCTGACCCCGCAGGGACTCGTGCAGGTGCGCCATCGCGTCCACCGTTCGGAGACCGACACTGACGGCGAACAGCCTTACGACCTGGCTGGTCTCACTGCCCTGATGCCCCTGCCCCCGCGCGCGGCGGAGATTCTCGACTTCACCGGCCGATGGTCGCGCGAGCGCCAGCCGCAGCGCCTGCCGGTGACCGACGGCTCGCACCATCGGCACGTGCGCCGCGGCAAACCGGGCGCCGACAACCCGTACGTGACCATCGCCGGCACCACGGGTTTCGGTAACCGCACCGGTGAGGTGTGGGGCTTCCACCTGGCCTGGAGCGGTGACAGTCACTGGCGCGTCGAGCGCCTGCCGGAGGGTGCGGGGGGCGCGAGCGCGGTCATCGGTGGCGGCGAGGCGCTGCGTCCGGGGGAGATCCGGTTGCTGCCGGGTCAGGAGTACGTATCGCCGGATGCGTTCTTCGCCTGGTCGGGGCAGGGCCTGGACGGGATCTCGGACCGGTTCCACGCCTACCTACGTGCACGTGACAGCCATCCGGTGAGGCCTCGTCCGGTGCTGGTGAATACCTGGGAGGCCGTGTATTTCGATCACGACCTGGACCGGTTGAAGGCTCTGGTGGATAGTGCGGCCGAGGTGGGTGCCGAGCGGTTCGTGCTGGATGACGGCTGGTTCCTGGGTCGACGTAACGACCGTACGAGCCTGGGTGACTGGCAGGTCGACCCGCAGGTCTGGCCCGACGGTCTGGCCCCGCTGGCCGATCACGTGCGAGCCCGGGGCCTGGAGTTCGGGCTGTGGTTCGAGCCGGAGATGATCAGCCTCGACTCGCAGGTGGCCCGTGAGCACCCGGACTGGATCCTCGCTCCTTCGCAGGGTTTGGGCGCGTCCATGCGTCAGCAGTACGTGCTCGACCTGACCAACCCCGAGGCGTTCGCCTACCTGCTGGAGTCGATCAGCGGCCTGGTCGCGCAGTACGGCGTGGCCTACGTGAAGTGGGACCACAACCGTGAGCTACACGAGGCGGTCTCACGCATCCACAGCGACGCGGTCGCCGTCTCGGCCCAGACCCACGCGCTGTACCGGCTGATGGACGAACTGCGCTCGCGCACCCCGGGCCTGGAGATCGAGTCGTGCTCGGCCGGCGGCTCGCGCGTCGACCTGGGCATCCTGGCCCGCACCGACCGGGTCTGGGCCTCCGACTGCATCGACCCGGTCGAGCGGATCATGACCGACCGCTGGACCTCGCTGCTGCTGCCGCCGGAACTGATCGGCGTGCACGTGGGCTCGTCCCCGGCCCACACCACGAGCCGGCAGACCGACGTCACCCTGCGGTTTGCGGGGGCTCTGCTCGGGCACACCGGCGTGGAGTGGGACCTGACCAGCCGCGGTGCCGATGAACTGGCCGCGCTGACGGCATTCGTCGCTTTCCAGAAGGATATTCGCGGCCTGATTGCCCGTGGCCGAGTGGTGAATGCCGACATCCCCGACCCGGCGACCACGTTGCGGGGTGTGGTCGACGCCGACGGCAGTCGGGCCGTGTACGTGTGGGCCCGCACGGTGACATCGTCGTCCATCCTTTCGGGGCAGGTGCAGTTCCCGGGCCTGGACACCGGGCGTGACTACGCGGTGCGCATCGTCAGTGAGTTCGGTCTGCCCTCGTTCCCGGGCCGCGAGCACTCCCCGTGGGTGGCCGCGGCGCTGGAGAACACGCTCACCCTGCCCGGCGCGGTGCTGGCCCGGGCCGGTCTGCCGATGCCGACGCAGGCGGCCCAGCAGGCCCTGGTGCTGGAACTCAACGCTGTCTGAACTCTTTTCGGACGCGCCTCACACGGTTTCGCGGCCGTGTGAGGCGCTGAGAGGCAGTGCCGCGCCGACTGGTCCCTGATCCCGAGCGAAAGGCGCGGTGGTCACCTCTTCACACCGTGGCGAGGACGGCGAGTCCGGTGGCGGCCAGGGTGAGGACCGTCAGGGCCACCTGGAACGCGACGGGCTCACCTCGACGGTGGTGAACGACGACAGCACCGGCCATGAGGACGGTGAGGCAGGCACCGGCGATCGGGCTGAGGATCTCGAAGATGCCCGTGGCGACCGGTAGGAGGAGTCCCAGGGCGCCGAGAATCTCAGCGAGGCCGATGAGTTTGATGCCGGGTTCGGAGACTTCCTCCGTCCATCCCATTCCCGCGGCCTGCAGGGCCGGCTTGGGCCGTACGACCTTCATAGTTCCGGCGGCGAGATACATCAGTGCCATCAGGCCGGCGACGACCCAGAAGACGATGATCATGAGGGGCTCCTGTTGGTCGTTCCCGGTCGGGTCTCGGCCGGGGGCAGATGGGGGATGACGGCCGACATAGCCCGCATCAGGATGGGGCGCCGGCTGTGTGCCGACCGCTCAGAGCCGCAAGCTGGGGGACGATGACCCTGCGGGTGATGCGCCACCCGTCCTCACCGTGGCGAAGGACGTCATGGTGGACGACGCTCTGCACGGTGCCGTCGGGCATCAGCAGGAGGCCCTTGGAGTCCACCTCGGCCTGGGTCTCGTCCTCGCGGACGATGACCACGTTGGTCACGTGGTGCGCGACGGGACCGTTCGCTCCCATCCTCAGTGCACCCTCCCGTACCGCCTCGGTCCCGGTGAGGACCGGCATTCCGACACCGACCGCGCTCATGTCGTAGACCGCGTCGGAGGAGAAGACCGTGTCGAGCCGGTCGAGGTCGCCGCTGTCGACGACGTGGCCGGCCCGCGACACCGTCTCTGTGATGGCCCATCGATCGTCCGCGTTCATGGGGATGCCCCTTTCACGTGCTCGCCGGTCTCTCCGACTCGAGAAATGGTACTCAGTTCCAAATGGAACGCAAGCCCGCACGGAATGCCATCCCGTATGCTCGTGCTCATGACCTCGGGCCGGCTCGTCGAGCGCAAGCAGCAGCAGGCCCGCCGGCGCATCGTCCAGGCGGCCGCCGAACTGTTTGCGGACCGCGGCTTCGACAGCGTCTCCGTCTCCGACATCGCCGAACGCGCAGAGGTCGGGCGCACCACCTTCTTCCGCCACTTCGGCGACAAGCAGGAAGTGGTCTTCGCCCACGAACGCGAGCTGCTCGCCGGCCTGGACGCCGACGCCATCCACGCTCCGCCCGGCGGCGGACGGACAGCGACCGATGCCCTACTGGCCCTTCAGCCGTTCGTGCTGCGGCTGTGCGCCCTCATTGCGTCCGACCCCGACGAGTACCGCAGTCACCATCGCCTCATCGAGGCCAATGCCGAGCTCCAGGCCCGGAGTGCCGCCAAGGCGCAGCTCATCGCCCATCGACTGAGGGCGCTGCTCGTCGAGCAGGGCTGGGAGAGCGACGTGGCCACGTTCGCCGGACACGTCGCCGTCGCCTGCTTCGCGAGCGCCCGCGATACCTGTGGCGATGCCCCCGAGGCGTTGCCCGAAGCGGCCCGAACCGCCTTCGCCCAAGCGCTCAGCCTGGGAGCACCTTCCGGGCAGTAGCTTTGATGCGCCGTTACCGCACACGGGTTTCCGGCCGGGTGAGGCGCTGAGGGTCAGTTTCCAGTCCTCGCTGAGTGCCGTGTGGCCGAAACGGTGCTGCTCCTGTGAGGCGACGAGCTCGAAACCCAGACGCTCGTACATCTTCCGAGTGGCCGTGAGCGATGCGACAGTCCACAGAGTTCCCGTCGCATACCCGGCGGTGCGGGCAAAGCGATGCATTCGTCCACCAGACGGGGCACGACCACGAGCCCGAGTCGTGGACGTGACCAGCAAAGGCCGCAGTTTCGCGACCCCGGGGTCATCGGTGGCGGCAAGGGCGATCGAGCCGACGCACTCGCCGTCCACCTCGGCAATCCGAGCCTTCTTGCGGGTGGTGCCGTGAACGGCGGCGAAGTCCGCGACGATCCGGGCGACCAGGGCCTCGAAGTCGGTGGGCACGCCGCACCCCGTTCATAGAGAACTTAGACATCTCCATGACCACCCGCGACGTGCCCGGCCAAAACCTCCCGAATTTCGGCCTCCCAAGCGGACTCTTCGGCTTCACACCGGAGCCCTGGCCTGTCAGGGCGTCGGCGGTTGGAGGTTGTAGGCGTATTCGAGAGCGATGGCCAGCTCCGCTTCTTGATCGTCTAGGAGGAAACCGGCATGACGCAACACCAAGGACTTGGGAACGGTCTGGATGTTGTCCATCTGGGCGACGCTGTCGTGGTGCAGGCCGTTGCGTCGCCCGACGCGCACTTCGGAGGCCAGCCCTCGGATGGTGCTGGTGATGGGTGCAAGGCTAACCATGTTGCGGGCGTCGTAGACGGACAGGCGGGTCATGACCAGGGCGTTGCGCTCTTTGTCGAGGTTGGCCCACACGATGGGTCGCCGGTCGTCGGCCTCGTAACTGGGAGCGTCCTCAGTGGACTCACCGGGTTCGGTGGGCTCAGTCATCGAGGGCAGGGATGGTGCGGTTGTGGGCCCAGGCTTCGGCGTCGGGGTCCTCACCCTGAGTTCGATAAATCTCGGCGTCGCGCTGGCCTAGGATGCGTCGTTCTTCATGAACGAGGGCTAGACGCAGAGCGGCGGTGCGGTCCTTGGCGCCGTTCTGAACCACGGTGTCTAGTCGTTTGAGGTCCTGATCACTCAGTCGGAAGGTCACGCTCTGTGTTGTCATACCTCAAGTGTAATACGCTTGTATGTACAACTCCAGGCCTCGCCATGCTCGTCAAAGCATGATCAATTGGCGACCGACTATGCCGGTTGGGACTGTCCGGAGAGCACCGCCTTGAGCAGGGCGTTGTCCTCGCGGCAGGCCACGGTCGCGATCGGGCCGCTGAACGTGGTGCGGGCGCCATACTGCAGGAATGGGGTCTCGCAGGACCGCAGGCTCTCGCCGTACTCATCCCACAGGTCAGCTGTCGGTGTGGTCATCAAGCTCCTTGTAGACAGGTCAGGGCGGATGTCGGTCGGGGCGTGGTTCGGATTAGGTTGGCAGCATGTTCGATCTGCGCAGCGAGGTCCTCGCCACCCACCCGGTTTTCGACGGTCACAACGATCTGCCCTGGCAGATCCGCAACGAGCACGGGTACGACCCGGCCGGGGCAGGACTGGCCGAGGGCCAGCCCGCCCTGCACACCGACATCCCGCGGTTGCATGCCGGGGGCGTGGGCGCGCAGTTCTGGTCGGTGTTCGTGCCCTCGCACTGGGAGCACGCGGCGGCGGTGACGGCGACGTTCGAGCAGATCGACATCGTGCGGCGGATGGTGCTGGCGCACCCGGATGTTTTCCGCTGGACCCCGACCGCGGCCGATGTGCGCGCCGCGATCGCCGAAGGCCGCATCGCCTCGCTGCCGGGGGCCGAGGGCGGCCAGAGCATCGCCAGTTCGCTGGGGGTGCTGCGGGAACTGCGGCGTGCCGGGCTGGCGTACATGACGCTGACACACAACGACAACACGCCCTGGTCGGCGTCGGCCACGGGGGAGGCGGTCGACTATGGGCTCACCGACTTCGGCTGCGACGTGGTGCGGGAGATGAACCGGATCGGGATGCTCGTCGACCTCTCGCACGTGCACGAGCGCACCATGAACGACGCCCTCGACGTCGCGACGCGTCCGGTGATCTTCTCGCACTCCAGTGCGCGCGCGATCACCGACCATCCGCGCAACGTGCCGGACGCGGTGCTGGAGCGGCTGCCGGGCAACGGCGGGGTGCTGATGGTGACGTTCGTTCCGCCCTTCGTGAACCAGGCCTGCGCCGACTACCGGGCCGAGGCGGTGCAGGAGCAGCAGCGCCTGGGCCTGAGTTCCCTCGAGACGCACGAGCCGGTCGGTGAGGAAGGGGCGATGAAGGAGTACCAGACGTGGATGACGGCCCACCCTCGCCCGAAGGCTCAGGTCGCCGATGTGGTGGCGCACCTGGAACACGCCCGTGAGGTGGCCGGGATGGACCACCTGGGGCTGGGTGGCGACTACGACGGGGTCGACGAGTTGCCGGCCGGGCTGGAAGACGTGTCGAGGTACCCCGTGCTGCTGGAGGCGCTGGCACAGCGCAGCTGGTCGGCGGCCGATCTGCGCGCTCTGACCAGCGGGAACATCCTGCGCGTGCTGGAGCAGGCGCAAGAGGGCACGTCGGTGGACTGATTTTTCCAACGGGGGACGCCTCGGCACGAGTTCGCGGGGGCGTCCCGGACCGTCCCGGTCAGGTCAGGTCAGGGACGGATCTCGCCCTTGACGAAGAATCTGGTCAGGACCGGTGCCAGCACAGCAGGTTTCACGATGTGCATCTGGCCCGGCAGGGTCTCGTAGGCGGCGTCGGGCAGGGCTTGGGCGAGCGCGGCCATGGCCGTGCGCATCGAGGCCGGGCTCTTGCCGCCGTCGATGACGAGGGTCGGCACCCGCAGCCCGGCCCAGCGGGAGGGGTCGAGCGGCTGGCCGTAGGCGGCGGTGCCGAGGTGGGCCAGGTCGTAGGGTGCGGTGTGGGCCAGCCGCTTGAGTTTCGGCCAGGCCGGCAGCAGGTGCATGAACGCGACCAGGGGAGCGGACAGGCCGACGCCGCGGCGCATGAACCAGGACACCACCGCGCCCCGCTTGTCCTGGGCCAGCAGGGCGGACAGCTGTTCCTGGTGGTCGGCGGGTACCGGCGGGCGGGAGTCGTCCACGAGGAACGGGGCCTCGAACACGGCCACGCGGGTGGCGGGCACACCGTGGGCGACGGCGTCGAGCACGAGCGCTGCACCGGAGGAGATGCCGTAGACGCACGCCTGTCCGCCGGCTTCCTTCACCACGGCGGACAGGTCCTCGTACTCGCGCTCGGGGGCGAACGGCAGCTGGTTGCCGCTGCCACCGCGTCCGCGCCGGTCGTAGGTCCAGACCGTGAAGTCCGCGGCCAGCAGCGCGGCCAGGGCCGGGTTCGGCCCGAACGCGCGGTGTCCGAAGGCGCCGTCGACCAGGACGAGGGCCGGTCCGGAACCGGTGTGCGAGTACGCGATCGGGGTGCCGTCGGCGGAGACCACGGTGCTCATATCGAGGTTCCTCGTCTGTTCGGGAAACGGATGGGATCAGCCTGCCCTGAACCCGGCCACAGCGTCAGGGAGATACGTCATCACACGGATGGCGTTTTCAACGATCTCTTGCCCACCGGGGCGAGAGGTGCCGTGCGACGCGTCCCCCATGTGTGGGCATCGCCGTTGCCGAAGGCAGGCGCTGGCGCAGCGGACCGGGGATCGCCGAGGGCGCCCCCGTCGATGTCGGCCGGGGGAGAGCCCTGTTGGCTCTCGCGCAGGGGCGCCGGCGCTACGGGCGGACGACGTCGGCGCTGTTGTAGGTGCCTGGGGTGTGCCCGGTGACGCGGCGGAACGCGGTGATGAACGCGCTGGGGTGGCGGTAGCCGACGGCGCGGGCGGTGGCGTTGACGGATGTTCCCCGGCCCAGGAGCTGGATGGCCGCGCGGATGCGCACCTGGGTGCGCCAGGCCGCGAACGTCAGGCCGGTCTCGACCGGGAACAGACGCGACAGCGTACGGACGCTGGTGTGCACCTCGTCCGCCCAGTCGCTCAGTTCCCGCTGGTCGTCCGGGTGGGCCAGGAGGCGCTCGGCGATGACGCTCACCCGCGGGTCGGCCGGCACGGCCACCTGGATGTCGTGGGTGCTCAGCGGCGTCAGCAGGTCGAACAGCAGGGTCTCGCTGGAGCGGCGGCTGGGGTCGTGCGCCGCGATCCGCAGCAGGTGGGTGATGAGCTCGCGCAGCAGCGGCCCGACGGTGACCCCGGTCGGCTCGGTCCAGGTGATCGGGCAGCGCTCGGCGTCCAGGTGCAGGATCGACAGCTCGCCGTGGTGCAGCACGGCGCCGCCGTGCTCGTAGCCGCCCGGGATCCACAGTCCGTAACCCGGCGGGATCAGCCAGTCGCGGGCGCCGACCGAGCCCAGCACCGTCGCGCCCGCGCTGCTCATGAGCATCGGCTCGGGATGGGCATGGGTCGGCAGCCCGGAGGGAATGTCGCGGGTGTGGCCGCGCTGGATGCTCAGGATCGGTGAGTCGGGTGGCCCCGTTGTCGCAGGTGCTTCGTGCCGCATGCCCCGATCCTGGGGCACCAGTGGCCGGTGCCGCGCGGACGTGGCGTGTGCGCGTTATTGCCTGTCCGCTATTCGCACCCTGACCGGCCTAGGGTGAGTCGCGACCACCGATCAGCCATCCAGGGGATCTGACCGTGAAACACCGCCTTCTCGAACGACTTTTGCTGTCCGTCCGGGTCCAGGCCGTCGAACCGGTGGCGCCCCGGCTACGCCGGGTGACCCTGGCGGGCCCGGACCTGTCGGGCCTGAGCTGGGTTGCCGGTCAGCACGTGCGGCTGCAGGTGGCCGACGGTCCCACCGGTCTGGACTGGGTTCTGGGCACACTGCGCACCTACACCGTGTGGAACCTCGATGCTCAGGGCCTGGACCTGGTCGTGTTCGACCATGGGGACGGTCCCGGAGCCCGGTGGGCCCGCACCGTTCGGCCGGGCGAGGAGGTCATGCTGCTCAAACCCCAGGGAACTTTCACCATCCGCCCCGCGGCCTATCACCTGTTCGCCGGGGAGGAGACGGCCCAGGCCTCGTTCGGGCCGATGCTGGCGGCACTGCCCGAGGATGCCCCGGTCTTCGTCCGGCTGGAGGTCGACACCCCCGCCGAGCACCTCGACCTTCCCCGCCGAGCCGATGTCGGCTGGTCGTATCGGCAGGGACGCCCGGCAGCCTCGTCCGAGACCCTGGTCCAGGCCGTGCGCGACCTGGACCTGCCCGCCGAGCCCGGGATCGCCTACCTGGCCGGTGAGGCCCGCACGATCCAGATGATCCGCCGCCACCTCGTCGAGGAACGCTCCTGGCCCCGCCGCAACGTCCTCACCAAGCCGTACTGGGCGCCGGGCCGCAAAGGGCTCGACTGAGAATCTCTTTCAAGGCCGTCGCCGACGCGGTGAGGTCCGCCGTCCAGGTGACGCTGACTGCCGCCCAGGACCGCGGTGACCGTGGTCCTTTCCTGCTGTCGCTACCCATACCATTTGTGGCTTCCGGGGCAGATGGAGGCAGATGTGAGCGGGGAACTGGTACTGGTGACCGGCGGGACCGGATTCGTGGGTGCCCACTGTGTCGCACGGTTGCTGCACGAGGGTTTTCGCGTCCGAACGACGGTGCGCTCGCCGCAGCGGGAGGCCGATGTCCGGGCGATGACGGGGGAGGACGGCCCGGCCCTGTCGTTCGCGGTGGCCGACCTGATGGCCGACGACGGCTGGGCGCAGGCAGCAGCAGGATGCGACTACGTGCTGCACGTGGCCTCCCCGGTGCCGCAGGCCAAACCCCGGCACGAGGACGAGGTGATCGAGCCGGCCCGGCAGGGGGCGCTGCGGGTGCTGCAGGCCGCGCGGGAGGCCGGGGTGAAGCGGACGGTCCTGACCTCGTCCTTCGCCGCCGTCAAATACGGCCACGGACAACAGCGGATGTTCACCGAAGCGGACTGGAGCAACCCGGACGGCGAGGAAATGGCCGCCTACCCGAAGTCCAAACTGGCCGCCGAGCGCGCCGCCTGGGACTTCGTCCGCAAAGAAAGTATGGAACTGGCGGTGGTGAACCCGGTCGCCGTGTTCGGGCCGGCCCTGGGCCCGGACCTCTCGCTGTGGGCCGGCCTGATCGACAGCCTGCTGAAGGGTGCCCTGCCGGCGCTACCGAAGATGACGATCGGTGTGGTCGACGTGCGCGACGTCGCGGACCTGCACGTGCGGGCCATGATCGATCCAGCGGCGGCCGGTGAACGTTTCCTGGCCGCGGCGGGCACCTTGACCCTGCCGCAGATCGCCGCCCTGATGCGGGAGAACCTGGGGGAGGCGGCTGCGCGGGTGCCGACCCGGACGATGCCGGACTGGGCGGTGCGGCTGGCCGCGCGCGTCAACCCCCGCGCCGCGCTGGCGGTTCCGGAGCTCGGAGTCGCCCGCGAGGCCTCCAGCCAGAAAGCTCAGGATCTGCTGGGGTGGAAGCCGCGGCCTGCGCAGGATGCGGTGCTCGACCTGGCCCGTAGCCTGTCGTCCTGAGTCGAGGGCCTCACCGGGGGCCGGCGGTGGTCTTCGTGGTCACCGTATGAGCCAGCATCCATCAGCAACACCGACATGACCGGCGCCGGTGTCCGGGTGAGGTGGGTGCCGGCCCTGCTGGGGTCAGATCGAGCGTAGGTGTTTTCGGACGCGCGCAGGGCGCTGGGAGATTCTTGTGCGACGGAGAGCGTCTTGGCCCCGGTCCATAGTAGTCTTCTGAGACTTAGTCGCATTTTGCGACTCTGACTCCAGGATGGACGACGCATGATGGACGCGGCGCGCAGGGCGCCCCTCGATCTCGGTCGAGAAGGGTGAGTTGAGCATGAGCAACCAGCCTGAGCATGAGCGGCCCTCCGGTGGGCGCGGACACCGGCTCCCGAGCCCCCGCGTCGCCTCGGTCCTGGAGACAGACGAATCCGGTGAGGGTTCGCGGGCCGGCGAGGTCAGGGCCAACCTGTGGCCCGACCGGTTCGCTCCGGTGGGCGAGCGAGACCCGATCGCTGAGGCCGCGCTCATGCGCCGCCGCCTGGGCAGCTACCAGCGCGGCCTGACCAACGCCCGCCGGATCAGGACGACGTCAAACCCGACGTCCGCGTTCAGTTCCCGCGGGGCAAGCCTTTTCATCAGCACCGACACAGAGCAAGGAGCGGACCAGTGAACGCGAGCACCGACGTCACCTGGTTGGTCGACGGGTTCGCACAGCGGGTACCAGGCGTGTCGCATGCGGCCCTGGTCTCCTCCGACGGCCTTCTGCTGGCGAGTTCAGCAGGACTGCCACGCGATCGCGCCGACCAGCTCTCCGCGGTGGCCTCCGGCCTGGGCAGCCTCACCAACGGCGCCTCGATGCTCTTCGCGGCAGGAACAGTGATTCAGACAGTCGTCGAGATGCAGGGCGGGTTCCTGCTGCTGATGGCTGTCTCCGACGGTTCGTGGCTGGGTGTGCTGGCCGCGCCGACCTCGGACATCGGCCTGGTCGGCTACGAGATGACGATGCTGGTCGACCGTGTGGGACAGCATCTTTCGCCGGAGATCAGGCGCTGACAGCTGCGCTGTTCCTACGGATGCGCCGCACAGCGACGCAACCTCTCGACAGCGTCGCGGTACAGGGCCACCAGATCGGACTCGGGGGAGTCCACCCACTCATCGAGGGTGGCCTGCAGCAGGGCGACCGTCGTCTCCGCGAGCACGCGGGTGGCGAGCCGGTCATGGCCCTGTTCCGTCGCGAGCAACCGGGAACGGATTCTCTCTGCCAGGGCATGGGCATGAGCGTCGGCGGCCTGGCGTAACGCGTCTTCGCGCTCGATCAGCTTGCGCAGGACGGCGTAGTGAGCCATCTGCTGCGGCGTCACCCGGGCGAGAAGATCTGCGGTGCACTCGGTGAGCGCGGGAAGGGTCGGTGCGACGGCCGAGGACGCCCGGGAGCGCCGGTCCATGGCACCGGACAGATCGATCAGTTCATGCAGCGCTGCCTCTTCTTTCGACCGGAAGTAGCGGAAGAAGGTCGCCCGTGACACCCCGGCTTCGCTCGCGATGTCATCCACGGTCGTCTCGGAAAAACCACGCGCGTCGAACAGGCGCAGGGCCACGGCGCTGATCTCGTCCGTCGTCTGACGGCGTCGGCGCTCGCGCAGCGACTCGGCCGGCGCCCGGTTCGCCGACGCCGTTCCGGATCGTGTCTGTGCAGCCATGGTTCATGGTACCCGCGAGTGAGACTCAGTCGCATGCTGCGACTATGAAGCGTTGGGGTCCGTGTCGGGACATCACCGATCGCGCGCGAGGCCACCTACCGGGCACGCCCGTAGGGTCTTCCTCATGGATGAATGGGGACAGATCAGAGGCGTGAACCTGGGTGGTCTGCTGGACGCTCGAGACGGCGTCTTCCCGGGGTGGCCGTTGCTCCCGGAGCACCTGGACCTGATCGCCGGAGCCGGCTTCGACACCGTCCGGTTGCCGGTGCGGTGGTGGGGACACGAGCCCGGCGCCTTGGACGAGACCGCGCGGTCGGTGGTCGACCTGGCGGTGGAACGCGATCTGTCGGTGGTGCTCTCGATGCACCACGCGGATGGCCTGATGACGGGCGAACCCGGTGCGGCGCAGCGACTCATACAGTTGTGGGAACGCATTTCCCAGGAGTACGCGGGCGTTCCCCATCTGGCGTTCGACCTGCTGAACGAGCCACGTGACGCGCTGACCCCGGGGGAGTGGAACCAGCTCCTTCCTCAGGCGCTCGCGGCGGTCCGTGCCCAGGACGCGACCCGGACCGTGATCGTCGGTGGGGCCCGGATGAACTCCGTGGAGGGTCTGCTGGAGCTCGTTGTGCCGGAGGATCCCCATCTCGTCCTCAGCGTGCACTATTACGAGCCGTTCGCGTTCACGCACCAGGGCGCGTTCTGGGAGAAGGGTGCGGATGCCTGGGTCGGGACTCGCTGGCCGGGAGAACCGGGGCACGCGGCCCGTCTGGCTGTGACCCAGGATCTGACCAGGGCGGCCGAGCGCGCCCGGGAGTTGGGTCATCGGCTGGTCGTCGGGGAGTTCGGCGCGTATGAGAGGGCGCCGCAGGCGGATCGGGTGGCCTGGGCCGGTTGGGTCCGTGCTGAGTGTGAGCGCCTGGGTCTGGGCTGGATCTTTTGGGATTTCACTACCGACTTCGGTGTTTTCGATCGGGAAGCGGGGGCCTGGCGGGAGGACCTGCGATCGGCTCTGCTTCCGCAGGAGGGTGTGCGCTCCGGTCTTTGACGGCGCTAGGTGTCGGCTGGAGCGGTTGCTGGGTAGGCGCGGTGATGAGGCGGTTCTTCACCGGACGGCCTGACCGGTGTCGTGTTCGTCGTTCGTGGGGGCGAGTTCAATGATGCGGCGGGCCGTTCGGGTCGGCAGTACGCGATTCAGGGCCAGCATGAGCGCGAAGAAGGCCAGGGCCAGCAACCACCACGGTGATGAGTTGATGGCCAGTCCGGTGTAGAGCATGCACAGCGGCACGAAGGTCCAGGCGGCGCTTGTTTGCTGCCGCTTGAACCGGCTGAGGTGCAGCACCGCCAGTCGGTGGGCGGCCTGCCGGATCCGGGGGTCGGTGGGCACCGGGCCGCGCCGACTGGCTCGGAGAGCCTGGGCCAGCTCGTCCTGGTTGTCGAGGGCGGCGACCTCCATGGTCTGAGCGTTCGTCTCGGCCGTGAGCCGGCCCACCGCCAGGCCGACGATCGCGCCGGCCGGAAGGGCGAAAAGGACTCCGGGAAAATCAAGATAGGGATCGGTCAGGTGGAGGAACAATGCCAGGAAGGCACTGACCGGCGTCCCCACGATCAGCGCAAGCACCCACCACGGGGCCGTGATCAGGCGAGATCTCACGGACTGACCTGCTCGTTGCCGTGCCGGTCCGGTGCGTTGTCGGTGGTGTCCAGGTCGACGATGCGGCGGGCCAGGTGGTTGGGCTGAATCACGGTGTAGACCAGCATGGCCGCGAAGAAGGCCGCTGCGACCAACCACCAGGGCGACAGCAGGAACGCCATCGCTATGTAGCCAAGAACGAACACGCCGAAGAGGGCCGGCGAACTGATGCGTTGGCGCTCGACCACACTGAGATGATGCCGGGCCACCCGGAGGGCGGCCTGACGAATGCGGGGGTCGGCCGGAACGGGGCCCCGGCGGCTGGCGCGGATGGCCTCGCGCAGCTCCTGAGGATCGTTCAACCCGGCTGCGCTGATCAGGTCGCTGTTCATGTTCGTGATGAAGTGGCTCATGAAGAGACCGAAGAACACACCTGCGACCACGCCCCCGACCACGGGGCCGATGAAACGGGCCGCACCCTCTTCGGGGCCGCTGGAGTTGAAGAACGCGAAGATCGCCATGCAGGTCCCGAAAAAGGTTCCCTGGACCAGTGCAATCTTCCAGCGGGGTGCTCCGACGAGCCATATACGCATGGTCACGATCTTCTGGTGTGTGAGACAACGGCGCATGTCCAGATTGGGGCGTTTCGCGCGCCCTGCCCGATGGGCGTGCTGACACGGCTCATCCCATGTGGGGACGCGAGCTGGATCGCATTGCGCCCGAGTAACTATCGCTGGCCTTTCCGGCCATGCGGCCCACTACTGACCCCGGTCCCGAACCCGCTGCGGAACTCGATGCCGGATTGGGGGTATCGCGGTCGACAGCTAGAAACCTATGGGGATCACGGGACGCGGACGGCCAACGGGTGCACCGGCCCGGGGCTCACACACCACGGTGGGCGCCTGGCGGAGCGGATCCCGGTCGGTGGAAAGACCACCGAGGCAACTTATTTCAAGCGGCTCCGGCAACCTGGGGAGATGAAGGGGGATGCCGTCACATTCGATGCTCTGCTGACCACGCACAGGGGCGTGACGAGACCCGCGCAGACGTGCTCCAGCAATGAGTACAGCCTGGCTTGCCAACCGGAGGGCAGCGTTCCGGTCGTGGGCAGCAGCGGCCCCAGGCCGCGATCGAGGAGTACGCAGGTTGAGGGATGTCCGAAGAGGGCCACCCGACTGGCCGGGGGGCGACCTCGTCGCGGGGAACGACTTCGGCGCGCACTCAAAATTTTTCACAAATGCCGCAATAATGACTTATCGTTGATGGCGAGTCGGCTGCTGGCGCGTGCCCGTGAACGGGGGAACCATGACCGGAAACCCAGGTGCCCGATGTCGTCGTGAGCAATGGCCACCGCAGCCCCATCAGTGTCCTGAGCAGAGTCGTGACCGCCGAGCGCGGGTGCCGACCTCCGGGCACTCGTCTGCCACGGTCGGCTCTTCCCCTTCGGCGCCCTGACCGGCAGCAAGGCCCGGCGTACTACCGGTGTTCTGTCGCAACGCCCTGACCAAAACTTCAGCGGCCCGATGGAAACCAGCACACAGATCTGTTGTGCGATGACGGGCGTGCCCTGATCGATCCTTCCCGGAAATGGTTTCCCCGGTCACGCGCGCATTGCCCTGCACGGATGCCGAGACGTCTTGGTGCCGTTCTCGGACGGACGTCCAGTGAGGAAATCATCTGTTCTGAACAGTCATGATTGAGGAGGTCACCAGTGCCTGCTTTGTTCGTGGGAAGATTGACGAGCGCTCGCCCATGGTCCATGTTCTCCACCTCCCAGTACGTGAAGTATCTATATGGTTGCGCGCTCTTCTCCCTCGGCGCTTACCTGTTTATCTATGCCGATCTGGGCACGGATCCGCTTGACGTGTTTGCCCTCGGCCTGTTGAAACACGTACCGCTCACCGTGGGCATTGCCCAGGCGATCATCGCCGTGCTCTGTATCTTTATCTGGGCTGCTTGGTACCGGCGCCGGCCGATTCTGTCCCCGCTGGTGACCTTCTTCTTCTGCGGCAGCATGATCGACCTGTTGCTGGCGGCCGATCCTGGGCGTCATCTGCCCCTTCCGCATGTGACCGTCATGCTGGTGGCGGCGGCACTGTGCGCCTACGCCTCGGCGATGATCATCATGAGTGGGGTGGGCATTCGGGCGATGGATCTGGTTGCCATCGGCATGGTGGAGAAGTGGCGCTGGCCGTTCTGGATTGCCAAGATGTCGATGGAAGGGACGCTGCTGATCTCCGGCTGGCTGATGGGTGGTCCGGTGGGAGTCGGCACGGTGTGTTTCCTGATCGTCGTAGACACCCTGATCCGACCGATCATGTGGGCCAATACCCGGCTCCTGGGTATACGCAACGTCGGAATGCCGACCATCGACCTGATTCCCGTTGACACCAACCCGGGACCTCTCAGCGCCGGATAGCTTCGGACGTCGGGCTGGCACACGTCGAGCAACCAGGCGCAGGTGGTCTGCTCCCACTCGGCAGCACCGGGGGGCGGACGGCCTCGGGTCGACCGGGCGGTACCTCCCCTGGCCGTCATCTGCGATCCGGACGGTGCTCGGTGAGGTGGTGCCGCCGCAGCGTCACCCGGATGTCCGGGTAGCCGCTACGGGTGTGCCGTCACCAACTCGGGCAACTGTTGTTTCCCTGGTGGTGGATGGAGGAACGATCAGTGCTCCTGCGTGCTGGTGAACAGGGCGATGAGGTCGCCGATGTGGTGGTCGGCCTCGGCGGGGTGCCGGAAACTGCCGGCGGTGTTGATGGTGTACTCGCTGCGGCGTCCCACGCGTTCGCGGTGCAGGTAACCGGCTGCTTCGAGGTCGGCCACGATCGCCTGTACGGCGCGTTCGGTGATGCCGGCAGATGCGGCAATGTCGCGTAGCCGGGCGGTCGGCTCGCGGGCAATGGCCAGCAGGACGTGCGCATGGTTGGTCAGGAACGTCCATGTCTGCGCCCGCGGTGTGGTGGCCGGGTGGGCTGCGGGGGACATGCGGTGCCTCCGTTGGGAGAGTTTGGACGTCACCTCTCAATATACGCACCACAGAACACGAATTCAGCATCGCATGTGAGTGCCGGACGCTTGACATGCGAACGCTAGTTCGTGAATCATTGTTCGTAGTTCGAGGGGGAGTACCCGACGATCCACGCATCGCCGTCACTACGGGCCCGGCCCATCCGGTTCCCGGCGGTGCAGCCACTCGTGCAGTGGCCCGGGG
This sequence comes from Kineosporia sp. NBRC 101731, assembly GCF_030269305.1. Taxonomy (NCBI): domain Bacteria; kingdom Bacillati; phylum Actinomycetota; class Actinomycetes; order Kineosporiales; family Kineosporiaceae; genus Kineosporia; species Kineosporia sp. NBRC 101731. The sequence continues at coordinate 41,797 of NZ_BSTC01000012.1, read as the reverse complement.
AGACCTTCGTCCAGCAGCGCCGAACCTACCTATCGCATCGATGGTTTCGGCTGGGACGAAAGGTCTTTCTTCGCTATGTCCGTGTCCTGGTGGGTCTGGGCTGTCCTCATGCTGGCCATCGCGGCGATGCTGGCCATCGATCTGTTCCTGCATCGCGACAACCACGTCATCGGCTTCCGCGAGGCCGCGATCTGGTCTGGCGTGTGGATCGCCGCCGGACTGCTGTTCGGCGGCGTCCTGTGGCTCTGGCAGGGCGGTGACGTGGCCGGTACGTACTTCGCCGGCTACCTGATCGAGAAGGCGCTGTCGATCGACAACGTCTTCGTCTTCGCCCTGATCTTCACCTACTTCGCCGTGCCCGCCTCCCTGCAGCACAAGGTGCTGTTCTGGGGCGTCATCAGCGCCTTGGCTTTCCGGCTGGTGTTCATCTTCGTCGGTGCCGAGCTGCTGGAGACCTTCTTCTGGAGCGCCTACGTGTTCGGCGCGTTCCTCATCTACACCGGCTACAAGATGGCCTTCAGCCACGGCGACCAGACCCCTCCCGACCGCAACCCCGTCGTCCGCCTGGCCGGCAAGCTGATCCCGACTGACCCGGGATATCACGGCGACAAGTTCTTCATCCGGATCGACGGCAAGCGCGTGGCCACCTTGCTGTTCGTGGTCCTGATCGCGATCGAGGCCACCGACATCATCTTCGCCATCGACTCCGTGGCCGCGATCCTGGCCATCACCACCAGCACCTTCATCGTCTGGAGCGCCAACGCCTTCGCCATCCTGGGCCTGCGCAGCCTGTACTTCTGCCTGGCGGGGTTGCTGCGCCGCTTCGTGCACCTTCACTACGGCCTGGCCGTGCTGCTGGCCTTCGCCGGGCTGAAGCTGATCCTGTCCGAGACCCCCGTGGGCAAACTGCCCATTCCCCTCACTCTCAGCGTCATCGTCACGGTGATCACGGTCTCGATCCTGTGGAGCTTGCACAGCACGCGCGGCACCACCCCGGCTCCTGATCCCCGTCAGGGCGAGGATCTCGACCCGGGGGACCGAACCGGGTCCTCGAGCAGCACGGCGATCTGACCCGCAACAACTCATCCCGGATCCGTCGGCCGGCATGAGCGTCATCACCGCCCCATAGGCCGCGCTTGTCTGCTGACCGTGGACGACGTTCTTGCGACGGAATATCCGCACGAGGATCAAGGCAGCGCCCGTAACCCCTTTTCCATTCAGGGGTTACGGGCGAGGGGAAGGCCGGACGAAGGAACGCGAGTAAGTCCTTGATGGCGTCTCATGAGGCGGATTCTCACCAGATGGGTTGCTGTAGATAGGTTTAGGGTGATCCGCGGGAACGCGGCAATGTCATGCTGATGTTCATGCCGTGATGCTGTGTCGCCTGATCTCTCATCCACCGATTAGCTGTGTGGGTGAAGCCTGAAATAGGAGAAGGGCTTCCTCTGAACTGCGACGATGCTCTCGTCCGGGTGTCCCGAACGGGACGGAGGTTCGGTGTAGGTAGGCGTTTGCTCCCGGTGCTGTGCGGGCGCACCGACAGTTGGAACCACACAGGTGCGTACGGCAAACCCGGTACGCGGCTTCCTCCGCCGGCGCCCTGGCTCTGCACAGTGCATCTGTGAACCTTTCTCTTCGAGGTGTCGGGATCAGCAGACTGGTCAGTAGGCAATTACGGTGCCTGACATGGACGTTGATCTGACTGGCTTGACCTGGTGGACCGATCTCACCGAGGAGCAGCGCGAGAAGTACGCGCAGTACGGCATCGATGCCTCGGACGCGGAGCAACTCCCGCCCGCCTGCGTGGCCTTCGTCGAGACTGCACAAGCATGGGTGAGGGCCAGCCTCGACGATCGCGCCGACCTGCTCGGCTCCCTGGCTCACCGTGAGAAGGAATCGGCAACCTTCGGGATACCGGAGAATCCGAAGGACCAGTTCCATCTGTGGGTATACCGAAGTGTCAAGGGTTGGATGTTGCGACCGCTCTGAGAGAGAGTGGACAGTTTCCCGTTCTCGGCGCCGCCGAAGTGACAAGGAGCCGACTATCCTGCCGATCTTGTAGGGGGTATGGGACCGGCCACCCCAGGTGCAGCCGCAACGTCGTGTCCTGAACCACGTCTACCCGGAACGGGTTTCGCTAAGGCCGGGCGGCGCGGACGGACCAGACGACACCCAGCACGGATGCGGCCAGCAAGCAGGCGGCAGCTTGCAGCGTCTGCTGGTCGGGATGAACGACGGACTGACCCCGCAGCGCCTGCCAGGTCAGGTGCACCATGACCGCCAGATAGGGCGGCCGCCGCCACGCCGACCAATCGCGCTCGTACGGACTCGCGGGCGCCTCTATCGGTACTTTCCCAGCAAGGGGGCCATCCTCGCGGCGCTGATCATCGACGCCCACGACGATCTCGGGGCAGCGGCGGAACAAGCCCTGGCCCGGGCGCAGCAGCGGTCAGTCCTGGAGCGCAGGATGGCCATTTGCCACGGAGTGCGGGACTGGTCGCTCGATCATCCGCAGGAGTGCTCCCTCATTTTCGGCACCCCGGTGCCGGAATTCGAGGCTTCCGCAGACGCCGTCGGACCGGCCTCACGAGTGCCGGCTCTGCTGACCGGCCTGCTCGTCGAGATGGTGGGCACGGGCGAGTACGACCTGATCGGGCAGCTGCCGATCAGCGACGACGTACGACGGGCCCTGTCGCCGGTGCGAGAGAAGTCGCCTCCCCGGTATCCCTGACGAAATGATGGTTCGCGGACTGATGGCCTGGACCCACCTGTTCGGGGCGCTGTCCTTCGAAGTTTTCGGGCACCGGCGCGACATCATCAGCGACCCCGCACCCTCCTTTGGCCATGAGATGCGCACCGTTGCCGTCACCCTGGGCATGGCGACAACCCCTGCGGACCACTGAGCCGCGTGGGGTCGACGTCGGTCAAACTGACCACCGCGCCTATGCGCTGGATCCGTCCGGGTGCAAGATCCATGACGGGGCTCTGCCCAACGAGTAGGACGACCCAACGAGTAGGACGACGTCGCCCCAGTCCTGACCGGGTTGCGGGCCCGGGGCCGGCTCTCACGGTTGGTGCAGGTGTGAGAGGGGCGGCGATGGCAGAGCGGGTGCGGGACAGGCGCGAGTGCGCCATGTCACCGACGAAGTGGCTGCAGATCGAGCGGATGTGCCGGGCGCAGCGCCTGCTGGAGAGCTCCGACCTGCCAGTTTGTTCCGATCCCGGAGGTCCTCCCGGGGGGTCAGAAAATCTGTGCCCGCTGGACTAGACATCTCTTCGCGGGTGGGCTAACTTTTCCGTCGTCGAAACAAAGAGTCAGCTGGCGCAGCAGACACGAACTGCTTGCGCGGGAGTACAAAGCGAGACGAATAACCGGTCGGGACCCCAGGTTCGGAGGGGCGCCCGGCCACCGGCTCCAGGCAAGATGCAGTACAGGTCGGGACCCCGGGCATGGAGGGGCCGCCCGGCCACGCAGCTTGGCTGTTGTAGAGCCGCGCATCACGAAGGGCAAGGAGCTCACCCGTCCGATCGCCCGCCTTCGCCGGATTTGCTCCTGCTGAAGGTGGTTACCGCAGTCCCATCAGATAGAGAGGTGGTCTCCGGTCTCGATTACGCGATCCCTGCGCCGCCTCCGCTTTCGGCGGCTGACGCAGCGATGACCTACCGGTCTCACGGCTGGTAGATGGTGTCAGATCCTCAACCCAGGGGCCCCGGTGCTGATGCACCGGGGCCCCTCGTCCTGCGCAGGCCCTGTGCCGCTGCCCCAGAGACAGCGCCAGCAGCGCGGCGGCCACCGACGTTCGTATGCCCGGCGACGACAAGGGGATGGTTCGCGGTCATGACTGATGAGGCCCACCAGGACACCATTGACGAGGCATTGGACCCCGTCTGATGGTGCTTGACCTGAGTTGATGCCAACCGGCCTCCTTCACTGCGAATCCGGTATTGCGTGGACCACATCGGCCCGCTTGGTCAGGTGCCGCTCAGATCGGCCCAGAGGAGTTCGATGCCCAGGACGATGCTTCCGCACACGAGCAGGAGGCGAAGGGCGCGGGTCAGCCCTGGTGGCGCGATGTGGGCGCCGAGGCATCGCGGGCATTCGCACGCTGGATAGCCTTGGTGGGGTTCGTCATTGAGGCAACTGGGCATGATGAATTCCTCTCGTGGACTTCTTGGCAGGGGCAGAGCGTGTGTCTCACCGGCCGGTGCGCAGGTGTCCGGTCGATCCGGGCACCGTTGACTCACAAGGTCCCGGGGACCTCCAGGAGCTTCGTCCGGCGGTGGCTGGCCCGGTGGGAGGACTGCGGTCAAGGTGGCGCCAGCGCCGGGTTCGATGGCTGATCCGGGACGGTAGGTCGCACGCGACGACGGTAGGTCGCACGCGACGTCGGAGACCGTCGGCGCGGGTTTCGCGATCAGACCAGTTGCGTGCGCACAACGCGCTCTTCCGTGGGGCTCGTCGAGGAGTCGTTGATCCGGCCCAGGTATTCCAGTTCGCCGTTGAGTAGACGCACCCGATCGCCGGTGCGGTACCACCGGGGCGCCGGGGATCCACTCACCCCGTTCACGAAGGCCTCCGTCGTGAGGTCAGGGCGGTGGAGGTAGCCCAGAGCCAGCGGAAGACCTCCGATGTGGAGTTCTCCTTCCTGCCCGAGGGGGACCGGCAGTCCGTTCGCGCCGAGGACGGCCATCACACAGTTGTCGATCGGTCGCGCACGGGAAACGGGGGCAAGCGCGACCGAGGCAGGGGAGAGCGGGTCAACGGTGTCGGCCAGGTCCGGATGGCTCCAGTGGGTGATGTCGCCGGCGGCTTCGGCCACGCCGGACAAGCCGTGCAGCCGAGCCCATAGGGTGGAGGCGAAGCGGTGGGACGCCGCCGCCGAAAGTGTTCCACCGCGGTAGAAGACGTGTCGCAACGAGGAGCACTGCGCTGCCTCGGGACGGCTCAGGAACTCAGCCAGCATCGGTGGCATGAAACAGCACATGGTGATCTGTCGTTCGATGATGACGCGGGTGACGGTGGCTGGGCTCGGGTGCGCCTCGGGCGTCAGGAAGACGCAGGTCCCGCCCGAGATCAGCGGCAGCCACAGCTCCCAGGTGGAGGCTTCGCAGGTGATCGAACTCGCCTGCAGGATCCTGTCCTCGGCTCCGGCGCCGTAGGTTTCGCGCATCCATAGCAGGCGGTTGCACAACGCCTGACTGGGCAGGAGGACGCCATGAAGGGCGCCGGTAGGGCCCGGGGTGAACAGGGCGTAGACCGCCTGGGCGGCCTGGACGGCGGGGAGCTGGTCCAGGTCGGTGTTCGTCGTGACCGGTCGCAGGGCGTCGATCTCGATCGTGGACAACCCTTGCGTGGCCGTGACCTGCCGGACGTGCTGGCCGACCAGGGCCAGGGTGCTCCCGGCCTCCTGCACGATGCGGTGGACCTGCTGGTGCGGGCTCGCCGGGTCGACGGTCAGGTAGGGCAAGCCGGCCTTCAGGATGGCCAGCAACGCCACCACGAGTTCGATGCTGCGGGGAAAAGCAACGATCACCGGAACCTCGGGTGGGGCGGCCGCGCGCAGCGCCCGCGCCACGGTGTCGGACCAGACCTCCAGTTCCTGGTAGGTCAGGTCACAGACGTCGTCCGAGGCGGCGATCGCCATCGGTCGGCTGATCGCGACGTCTCTGATCAGGCCGGGCAGGCCGTTCGGGCAGTGGCGGGGAACGACGGGCCCGGACACGACGCTGTGTTCGAAGAACGGGTGGTGCTGCACGGAGTCTCACTCTCTCGCAACGTGAATCGAGAACAAACTCGACTTGAGATACCGTCAGCACACGCCATCGCCGGTGTCCGGGCAAGGCGTCTTCACATGTTCTTGACGCCGGTGGCCGTGATCCTGACGAGATTCCTACAGATGTGCCGGGGTCGGCCATCTCGGCCGGGTCGTCCGGGCGGGGAATCTTCCTGTTGCTTGCCGGGGTACGCGTCCTTCCGGGGATACTGCTCGCTGTGCTGCACTTAAGGGTTGTCTGTCCTGCCTCGATCACGGGCGACGTCGTTGCGGTGGTCCGGGCCGAACCGGGTACCACGAATCTGGTGAAGCTGACCGGTGCTGCGCTGTCCCCGGCCGGAGACCTGGTCCACGTCGATGTGGCCAGAGAAGCTCTCGACGGGCTGATCACCCGCCTGCTCGGCCTGGGGTTGGAGCGCTCGGGGTCCATCGTGGTTCTTGAGGCCGACACGGCGATCGGGGCGGATGTCGAGCGCGCGCAACGGGAGGCTCCTGGCGAGGGAGACGACGCCGTGGTCTGGGCACAGCTGGCTGCTGAGACCTCGGGGCGCTGGAGTACGTCGGTGTCGTTCCACCTCTTCCTGGTGATTGCCACGATGATTGCGGCGGTGGGGCTGCTGATCGACAGCCAGGTGCTGATCGTGGGGGCGATGGTGCTGGGGCCGGAGTTCACTCCGCTGGCCGGGATCGCCGTCGCGGTCGTGCGGCGGCGTTGGCGGGATGCGGTGGAACCCGTGCGCGCCCTGGGAATCGGCTTCGCCCTGGCGATCGTCGTGACGATGCTGGGGGTCCTGCTTCTTCAGGTGACCGGACAGGTGCCGGAGGAGTTTCTGAACGGGCGCCGACCGCTGACCTCGTTCGTTGCGGCCCCCGACGTCTTCAGCGTGATCATCGCGCTGCTGGCCGGCGTAGCGGGAACCTTGTCCCTCACCGGGGACAAGGCCGGCCCGCTGGTCGGGGTGTTCATCAGCGTCACCACCGTGCCGGCCGCGGCCGATATCGCCGCGGGCCTGGCCACCGGACAGATCAGCACGGCCGCGGGTGCCGCCGGGCAACTGGGGATCAACGGGGTGTGCATCGTGGTGGCGGCCGTCATCACGCTGCGGGTGCAGCGACGCCTGTGGACCTCCGTTGTGCATCGCCCCGCCCGCGATGTCCGGCATGCTCCCGGGAGTAGGGAGTAGTCGCCGACATGTCCGAGGTCAAGCGTGCTCACCCCCGCGATCGCGGGGAAGACGCGGTAGATCAATCGCATGCCTTGCTGGCGCTGGACTCATGCCCGCGCCGGCGGGGAAGACTCAGGATCGTGAACGTGGAAGAGCTGAAAGGTGTTCTCGGCCTGCGTCAGTTCATGGCCGCGATCGGCATCGCAGCCTTGGGCGCGGTGTCCGTCTCGCTGGGCATGTGGTGGATCTACTTCGCGCGCATCTCTACGGCCACCCTGGCGCCGATCGTCAGACCCCGGATCCCCGGCTCGCCGACCAGTTCAGTGAGCCGGGGATCGTCCCGTTCCGCTGTCGTCCTCAAGCGAGATCCAGCGACTACCCCTTTGGTGACCCGTTCCCAAAGCTGATGCAATGACCCCGACACCGAGATGAAGCCTCTCGGCAGGGCAGAAAGCCGCGAACACCAACCGCGTTCGTGCGCCGGGCGAACGCCTCGCTGAAGAACGGGCGGATCCTGCGCGCGATCCGCTCCAGCCCTAACCAGCCTGTTCGGCGCTATCCAAACTCTGATCCTGACGGGCGGATTCACCAGGATGACATCGGATCCCTGTCTCGAAGCTCAGCTGGTCCAGCCCCATGCGGCTCGCTCCGAGAGTGATTTCTCGGTGGCTCGTTTCGGTTTCATGCTCGAAGGCTCATCATGTCGCTTGAGGTTTTTGGCCGACGCGCGTTCGTGATCTACCAGCGCAGCGAACGACTCGAACCGGTCGCTCAGTCCCGGATACCAGCTGGCCCAGGAGTAGGCCGCCCGTTCTCCGTCAGCGGATACATCGCCGGAGTCGAGGACCCAGTACTGGGCATCTCCTTCCTTCGAGATGAGCAGCGCACGGTTTGCGAGCTCCGTCGATCCGTCCTGCTCGCGCTGGAGAATCTTGTGTAGGCGCTGGTCTGTGTCCCGGACCCAGCCGACCTCGCCGGTGGTCCGCATGATCCACAGGAACGGGCCGAGATGGAGCCAGCCGTCAGAAACCGCCAGGAACGCCCGATAGCTTGGCGGTAGCCCGGCACCCAGGTGTCGCTCCAGTTCCGCCAGCCGATCAGCATCCGCGCCGTCGAACCCGAGCCAGCGATTCGCCCGTTGCTGATCGCTGATCTCCAGGTTCGCGTTCTCGTCGGCGCTCTCCAGCACTTCGACGCTGTATTCGGCGAGGTAGAGCCGCCACTGCGCTTCGGACCGTGTTCCGTTCACCCGCCGTTGAGCTGATGTCATTCTGGTCAATCAGCTTGCCAGGTAGAGGTTTTAAATGGCATTGGCGAGATTGGTTGCGCCGTGGGGCCTGAGCGGATCGTGTGCAGGATTCGCCCGTTCTTCAGCTGGGCGTTGGCGCGTTCCCCGATGGTCCGGGCGTGGGCGGTGATGGCGATCTTCTGGCCAGTGGAAAGAGGTTTCATCTTCCCGGTGTCTGGTCCTTACGGCGGCTTCGCAGCGGGGTCCGGACGTTTGCCGGTGAGCCCTGGTGAGCTATGCCTGCGAACGTCCTCACCTTGGCCGTCTCCAGTTCGGACAGGATCTGGCGGGTGCGGGCGCCCTTGACGTCATGGACACCGCCGCCCAGGGCGGGGGGACCCAGATCAGCTGGCCGGGGCGGCGATGACCTGGACGTTGATGCCGTGGCCCTTCCATCGTCCGTTGTAGAACTCCCGGTCTCGTTTCGAGGCCATCGGCGACGGGCGTCAGGGCACGTCGCGAAGCCCGTTCGGGACCTGCGAGGCTTGGAGCATGAGCGGCCCCTCGGACACCGATCTCGTGCTCGCCGCCCAGAGCGGTGACGCGAGCGCTCTGGGGACGCTGCTCCAGCGGCACCGAGCGGGGATGCTGGCGGTCGCGGTGGGCGTGCTGGGGTACCGGCCGGAGACCGAGGACGTGGTGCAGGATTCCTGCCTCAGTGTTCTGCGGGGTCTGGGCCACTTACGCGAGCCGCAGGCTTTCGGCGGATGGGTTCGCACCATCGTCCTCAATCAGGCTCGCCAGCACGTGCGCTCGCGGGCGCCCGTCCCCGTGAGTGACCTGGACGCCGTGCTGCCGGGGCTGAACGATCTGGATCCGGCTCGGCTGGCGGAGCAGCACGCCTTGGGCGACTGGGTCTGGCAGGCCCTGAATCAGCTCTCGCCGGAGCACCGGTTGGTCACGATGCTGCGGTACTTCACCGCGGTCACGTCCTATGAGCAGATCGCCGCCCTGTGCGACGTGCCGGTCGGGACCGTCCGCAGTCGCCTCAGCCATGCCCGTTCCCGGCTGGGCGAGGCGCTGAGCGCGAGTGCCGATCGGTCGTACGACGATCATCGCGCGGTGGCCCGGGTGTGCCGGCGTCAGGCCGTGGAGACGGTGGAGGCGGGTCGCACCGGCCGGTTCGCCGAGGCCATGGCCGCGATCTGCCGGCCCACGCTCGAGACGGTCTGGGGCCAGGGCAAACGAACCTACGGCCTGGACTACCCGACTTTTGCGATGTACCGGGACGTCGGTGACGGCGTTCGGTTCGAGGTGGCGGACGTGGTGGTCGGCCGGGACGTCGTGATCTGGGAAACGCACCTGATCAGCCCGCCCGAAGACCCGACGCACTGCCCGCCGTCGGCGCTGTGGGTGCATTCGCTCACGGACGGTCTCGGCGATCGGCTGCGGGTCTTCCATCCGCGACCTGTGTGACCTGCTTCACCTGAATCTGCCGCCGCGAACGTGAACTTTGGCGAGTCGGACCGCATCTGTCTCCCGACCGCCCTATCTGTGTCTGGAGATTTCGTGAGCCCCCAGAGTCTGACCCCTGCCGTCCTCGAAGGCATCGAGGCCGAGTTCATGTACCGCTACCAGGCCGAATGCCCGCAGGCCACGCAGGAGCAACTCGGCATCCGCACCGCCCGGATCGGCGGCGGGGTGGCGCTGGCCATGCGCCACGACCCGACCCACTACTGGAGTAAAGCGCTGGGATTCGGGGTCGAGGAGCCGGTCACCGGCGCCCTGATCGAGGAACTGGTCGCGTTCTACCGGTCCCATCAGACGGTCCGGGCCGGGATTCAGATCGCACCGGCCCTGCTGCCCCCGGACTGGGATGACCTGGCTGAGGCCCATGGCCTGAAGGCCGGCTCGGGGATTCACAAGCTGGCCGGCCGGATCGAGGACCTGACGTTCGGGAAGAGCGACCTGCGGGTGGAGGAGGTCCGGGCCGAGCACGCGCAGGAATGGGCCACCACGCTGCTGAACGGTTTCGGCATGCCGTTGGAGGGTCTCAGCAGCATGGCGGCGGCCATCGTGACCAACCCCGCCTTCCGTGCCTTCGGGGCCTGGGACGCAGGTCAGCTGGTGGCTGTGGGCAATCTGCTGATTCACGGGTCGGCCGCGTCGCTGAACGCCGGCGCCACCTTGCCCGAGTATCGCGGTCGGGGGGCGCAGTCGGCCCTGATCGCGGCCAGGGCCCGGGCGGCAGCCGACGCGGGTTGCGCCTGGGTGATCGCTGAAACGGGCGAGAGCGGATCGTCTCTGAACAACATGCGCCGCGCCGGTCTTGAGAGCGTCTACCTGCGGCGGAACTGGATCTGGGAGGCCTGATCGCGGGCTGACACATCCTAGGTGCGTGGGACGGTGACGTTCCGGTCGAGAGTTCGCTCCCGGCCGAGACGCATGACCCGCAGGCCGGGGGTGGGCCCGCGCCAGGTGCCCGGGCCGGCCCAGCCATCACTGCCGGGTCTGGTCCGGCGAGCGCTTCCATCAGGAGAAGCCCTGCGCCATCGTGATTTCTCGCTGCTGTTCCTCGGAGGTGACGTCGACACGGGACATCGCGAACCGCAGGATCGGGGGACTGATCACCGACGTGACGACGGCGATCAGCACGATGACGGTGTAGGTCTCGGTGGACAGGACCCCCAACCGCAGACCGGTGGTGGCGATGACCACTTCGACCACGCCGCGGCTGTTCATCCCGGCTCCGAGAGCGATGCCTTCCCAGTGAGACATGCGGCTGCTGCGGGCACCCACGTAGGCCCCGGCGAACTTGCCGATGACAGCCAGCGCCAGCAACAGGACCGCGGCCAGGGCCACGGCCGGGTCGGCCAGTGCGGTGAGGTCGACCCGCAGGCCGGCGGTGGCCAGGAAGATGGGTGCGAACACGGAGAGGGTGACCGTTCGCAGCGGTGCCAGGTCGCGCCACAGTGAGCGCCCGGGCCGGTCGTCCTGGGGTTCGTCGTTGCGGGCCAGGCTGATCAGGATCCCGGCGACGAAGGCCCCGAACATCGCCTCCATCCCCATCGACTGGGTGGCCGTCGCGCCGATGAGGATCACCACCACGCTCACGGTGACGCGGGGCCCGGTGTCGGAGGAGCGGCCGGTCAGGGTCAGCACCCGGGCCACCAGGGGGCGCCCGACCAGCAGCGCTACGGCCAAGAACGCCATCAGGTAGAGAATGGACAGGGCGACGGATCCGGCGCGGATCCCGGTGGTTGCGGCTGCCGAGACCACCGAGAGCAGGAACCAGCCCACGGCATCATCGACGGTGCCCGCGGCCAGCGTTAGTTGCCCGATGTCGCGGTGCAGAAGGCCCAGGTCGGCCAGGGTCTTGGCGATGACCGGGATGGCCGTGACGCACATCGCGACGCCCAGGAACAGGGCGAACGTGCCGCGCTCGGTGCCGTCGGTCAGGAACGAGGACGGGACGGCGAAACCGGCGGCGATTCCCAGCGCCAGGGGCAGCAGCAGACCGGCCAGGCTGACCCGGATACCGGTGGCGCCGCGGCGGCGCAGCATCGCCACATCGACCTGGATCCCGGTGACGCCCACCAGGAGCAACAGGCCGATCTGGCCGACGGCGTCGACCAGGTGGAGCTGGTCGGTGCCGGCCGGCAGGACGTGGTCCCACAGGCCGGGAACCAGCGTCCCGAGCAGTGACGGGCCGAGTACGACACCGGTCAGGAGCTCGCCGACCAAGGCCGGCAGCCCGAGACGGACGGCCAGGCGCCCCAGGATCACGGCGACCGTCAGCAGCAGGCTGATCTGCAGCAGGAAGATCGTCAGGACGTGCGGGGACAGCGGGGGAAGGGGGGCACCCATGAGAGCTCCTCGTGGCGGCGCAGGGAGTTTCCGGCATGACGATGGCCGGCCGGGCTGCGGGGCAGCCCGGCCGACTCAGGACCCGCTGGGTACCGGGGACTACTGGACGGCGTCAGCCAGTTTCGGGGTCACCAGAGCGGTGATCCAGGGCAGGCTCAGGGCGGACGGCCAGCTCATCGCCCAACCGGCTGAGGGCTCCTGCTCGGTGTCGAGCAGAGCGAACCGCCCGTCGGCAACGGCCGGGATGGCCTTGAAGACCGGCTCCGACTGGATGTCCTCGCTCAGATCCTTCGAGGCCGCGAGCATCAGGACGTCGGCGTCCAGCTTGCTGTAGTTCTCCTTACTGACCAGCAGGCTGTCGCGTGAGAACTGGGAGGCGGCCTCGGACGGAACGAAGCCGAGCTCGCCGAACACCTCGGCGGTTGCCGAACCCGTGAACGAGCGGTAGGTCAGCGACTCCATGCCGGCGTGCCATTCCACGAACGAGATTGACTTGCCGCTGAACTCGGGGTGGGCGGCCTTCTCCTGGGCGACCTTCGCCTCGACGTCGGCGATCACGTCGTCGGCCTTCGCGGACAGGTCGAGGGTCTGGCCGATCAGCTTGACCGACTCCTGCCAGGTGACGTCCCAGCTGGTCTCCGGTGCGACCAGGACCGGGGCGATCTGGGAGAGCTTCTTGTAGCTGTCACCCACGAAGGCGGCATCGGTCTGGATGGCGATCAGCAGGTCGGGCTTGCTCGCGGCGACCGCCTCGAAGGGAATGACATCGGTGATCTCGCCGAGATTCTCGATCTTCGAGGCCCCGGCGTCCGCGGCCCACTCGTACTCGGCCATGTACTTGTCGGCGAAGACCGGCGTCACCCCGAGGGCGAGGGTGTTGTCCATGTCGTTGGCGCCGGTCACGATCGCGATCCGCTCGGGCCGCTTCTCGAGAACGGTTTCGCCCCAGGGGGACGTGAGTGTCATGGGGTACTGGGTGGTGCCCTCGCCGGCGGGCATCAGGGCGCTCGCCGGCGCCCCGGCCGCGGCGCCGGACTCGCCGGAATCACCGTCGCTGGAGGATCCGCAGCCGACAAGGGCGAGCAGTGCCACCAGTACAGCGGCCGGGGCAGCCATCCGTCTGCGGGTGAGGGTCTTGGTCATCGGGGTCCTCCTGGTCCGTCGGCGAACCGTTCACCGACGAGGCGCAACATGGGCAGAGCAAGACTAGCCTCAAGTTAGGTAAGGCTAAGCAAACTTTTCATCTCGATTGCTGCAGATCCGCCAGCACCTGGAGCCACCGCGACAGACGCTGATCCTCGGCCAGCACGATGAAGTCGACCTTCTCGACACCGGCCCCCCGCCAGCGCTCGACCAGCTCCATGATCCGGATCGAATCGATGCCCTGATCGCGCAGGTCCATCTCGGCGTCCACGTCACCGGGCTCCACGTTCAGCAGCTCCGCGATGTCGGCCAGGACCTGTTCGTTGGTGATGCTCACTTCGTCTCCTTCTCGGATGTCTGATCGGGTGCCAGTGGGGCGGTCAGCAGAAACTCACGCGCCGCGGGCAGCCAGCGTTCCAGGACGCCCTCGTCCAGCAGCGCGCGGTGCGTCGCGTCCACATCCACCCTCCGTGCCTGGGGCAGGAACGGCCGCCACATGCCCTCGAGCTTCTCGCCGTAGCCCAGCTCCGGCCGGTCCTCGGTAGCTGCGACCAACAGGGCCGGGCCCTCGAAAACACCTGCGGTCGGCCGAGTCGTCATCGACTCCGACCGCATGCCCGAAATCGCCCACGCACGCTTCTGCTGGGCGCCGAGATCGTCCAGCTCGTCGTCCTCCAGCTGCAGGGCGCGCGCCTCCCGGGCCAGGAACCGCTTCAGGAACTCCTCGTGCAGAGCCGGATCGTTGACGATGCGCTCGGGGGAGGCCCCGGCGGGCAGGATGTTCTCATCGTCCCGCAGCGGACCTTCCGCCGTGGGAATGGCATCCACGACCGTCAGCGTCGCCACCTCCAGCCCCCGCCGCCGCAACTCCTGGGCCACACCGAAAGCGATGTGCCCGCCGTAGGACCAGCCCAGGACGTCATAGGGCCCACTCGGCTGCACGGACACGATCGCATCCACGTACAGGGCCACCAGGTGCGCGAAATCGGAGATGACGACATCACTGCCGCCATGCACCGGATCCTGCAGGCCGTAGACCCCCCACCGCGCAGGAACGCCCGGCAGCAGGCGGGAATAGATGCTGGCGAAGCCGTTGTACTCGTGGATGCAGAACAGGACCCGTCCCTGCACCGGCTCCCGCAACGGAACGAGAATCGCCGAAGCCACGTCGATCTCGCCGCCCTGGCCCTCGGACAGCAGACCCGCCAGCTCCCTGACGGTCTGCCGGGCGAAGACATCCTTGACCATCAGGTCGCGCCCGGTGTCCCGGTGCAACCGGGCGATCAACCGCATGGCCAGCAGCGAATTGCCGCCCACATCGAAGAAGTTCGCGCTCGCCGAGATCCGGGTGGCCCCGACCAGGTCGGCCACGGCCGCGGCGACCACCTTCTCGTGCGCAGTCGCCGGTTCGGTGTAGTCGGTGCCGGTGGTCTCGATCACCGGGAGCGCCCGGGCGTCGACCTTGCCGTTCACGGTCAGCGGGATGTCGGCCACCGCGGCGATCCCGGCGGGGATCATGTAGTCGGGCAGAGCTTCCCGGGCCCGGGCGCGGATCGCGTCCAGGTCCACGTCCGGGCCTGACCCGGCCACGGCAACCACGTAACCGAACAGCTGGGGCGAACCACTCTCGTCCTGACGCACCACCACCGCGGCCCGCGCCACCAGGGGGTCCGCGCTCAGGACGTCCGCGACCTCACCCGGCTCGATCCGGTAGCCGCGGATCTTCACCTGGTCGTCGGTGCGGCCCAGATAGTCGATGTTCCCCTCGGCGCTCCAGCGCGCCAGGTCGCCGGTGCGGTACATCCGCTGCCCGGGCTCCCACGGGCACGCCACGAATCGTTCGGCGGTGAGACCGGACTGGTCCCAGTAGCCGCGAGCGGTCCCGGCCCCGGCCAGGTACAGCTCGCCGGGCACCCCCGGCAGCGCCGGCTGGAGGTTCTCGTCGAGGATGTAGGCCCGGGTGTTGAAGATCGGCCGGCCCACGCTCGAGGTCGGGCTGTCGGCCAGGTCGGCGCCGAGGGCGTTGATCGTGTACTCGGTCGGCCCGTAGAGGTTGTAGGACTCCACGCCGGGCGCCTCGCGCAGCTGCTGCCAGAGTCGTTCCGGGACCGCCTCACCGCCCAGCGAAACGAACACCACCCCGGCCGCGGTGGCCGACACCGACCGGCCCGAGGGACGCTCGCGCTCGAGCAGACCTTCGTCGACGAGCAGCTGGCCGTAGGACGGGGTGACGTCGAACCCGTCGATCCGCTCCCGGTCGTAGTGCTCCAGCAGCCGGCGCGGCTCGCGGCGCAGTTCCTCGTCGATGACGTGCACCTCGTCCCCGTTCAGCAGCCAGAACAGCTGTTCCCAGGAGGCGTCGAACGAGAACGACGTGGTGTGGGCGATCCGCATCCGCCGCCCGCCCTGATGCCGGGTGACCCGGTCGAAGATCTTCTCCACGTGGTTGGCGTACATGTTCGTCAGGCCGCGGTACCCGACCGCGACGCCCTTGGGGCGCCCGGTCGAGCCGGAGGTGAAGATGACGTAGGCGAGATGATCGAGGGAGATCTCCCCACCGCGCTCGGCCGCCGTGATCGCACCGGCGTCGAGGCCGGCCAGCTGATCGGTGACCTTCGGGTCGTCGAGATTGACCACGTACCCGGCCACACTGACCCGCGCCACGTCGCGATCGGTGACGAGGGTGACCGTGGGACGCGTGTCGTCGAGCATGTAACCGATGCGCTCGTCGGGGTGTTCGGCGTCCACCGGCACGTAGGCGGCGCCCACGGCGAAGACCGCGAACATCGCGATGATCATCCGTTCGTCGCGCGGCAGCAGCAGCGCCACCCGGTGCTCGGGCCGTACCCCGTGGCCCAGAAGCATTCGTGCGTAACGGTTCACCTCGGCGGCGAACTCCTCGAACGTGTACCTCCGGTCTCCGGCCACCAGCGCGGTCTCCCCGGCCGAGCGCAGCACCTGGCGGTTCAGCAGCTCACCGACCGGGATCTCCTCCACCGCCCGGACCGCGTCCGGGGTGTGACCCAGCACCTGGTCGTGTTCACCCGGCAGAAGGGCGGGCACCTGGGCCACCGGTGCCGCCAGGTGCCCGGCCACGAACGCCAGCACCTGCATGAACCGCCGGAGCAGGTCTCCGGCCGCCTCGTCGCCGAAGGCGTCGCGACGATAGGACAACCGGATGCCGACCCCGGCGCCCCCGTCCGACTCCCACGGGTTCACCGCGAACGTCACCGGATAGTGCGTGGCGTCGTTGGAGGAGTCCCCGGTGACCCCGAAGTCGGAGTCGCCGCTCTCGTCCTCACCCTCGAAGCCGAGGTTCTGCACCACGAACAGAGTGTCGAACAGGGTACCCAGGCCGACGCTCTTCTGGATATCGGTCAGGGCGGTGTAGGAGTACTCGACGACGAGGGACTGCTCGTGCTGCACCCGCCGCAGGAGCGCCTCGACCGTCTCGAACGGGTTCAGCCGCACCCGGAACGGCAGGGTGTTGAAGAGCAGCCCGATGATCCGTTCGGCGTCGGGCAGCTCCGGCGGCCGGCCCGAGACGTTGTTACCGAAGACGACGTCCCCGTTACCGATCAGGCGGCCCAGGGTGATCGCCCAGGCGACCTGCAGCACCGTACCGACCGTGGTGCCCGCCGCCCGGGCCGCGGCGAACACCGCGACCGCGTGAGCCGGCTCCAGATCGCGGTAGAGGTCACCGGTGTCCGCCCGGGCGGCGGTGAGGTCCCCGCCGGCCGGCCAGAGGATCGAAGGGCTCTCCAGATCGTCCAGATACTGCGACCAGGCCTGCTCGGCGGTCTGCGGGTCGCGGTCGGCGACCCAGTCGAGATAGCTGCGGAAGGAGGCCGGGGCCACCCGGTCGGCGTAGCCCGGGTCGGTGTAGAGGTCGAGCACCTCACCCAGGAACGCGTACAGCGACCAGCCGTCCATGAGAATGTGCTCGGCCGTCATCGCCAGGCTCCAGGCACCCTCGCCGCGCTCGATCAGGGCGAACCGCAGCAGCGGCGGCTCCTCGTGCTCGAACGGCTCTTCCCGCTCCCGGTCGAGGAAGGCGGCGAGGTCGTCGTACGCGGGCGCCCATTCGGTGCGTCGCACCACGCGGTAGGGAATCTCCCGCAGCGCCGGGATGACCTGGACCTCTCCCTCGGCACCGGAGACGAAGGCCGCTCGGACGTTCGGGTGCCGGCGCAACGCCGTGCGGATCGCTTCGCCGAGCTGCTCCACCTCGACGGTTCCCGTGAGGTCGTAACAGATCTGGGAGATGTAGGCGTTGTGGTCGCCGGTCTCGCGAGCCCGCAGGATGTGGTAGAGAAGTCCGCTCTGCAACGGTGAGAGCGGCAGGATCTCCGCATCGGCGCCGTAGCGCTTGCGGATACGCCCGACCTCCGCCCCCGACAGGGGCAGTCGGCTGACCCGCTGAAGGCTGGGCCCGGCCCTTCTGCCGGAAGCCGACGAGGGCACGCCGGTGCGGCCGATGTCGTGCGCGATGCGGTGGGCGATCTCGCCTGGATCGAGGGCGATTCCGGGAACCACCGTGACCTGGACGATGACCCGGCGTTCGGGACCACCGCTACGGGCGATCAGGACGCGTACGGACACCTCGATCCCGTCGGGGGTGTCGCCCGGCAGGGACGACGGCACGTGGGAGTCGGTCTCGAAGACACCGATCCGCACCGTGGCGGCCGGAACATCGTCGAAGAACCGGGCCAGGGCCGGATCTGAGATCAGCGCGCTGTACTCGTCCGCGCGGGCCGGGCTCCAGTCCAGGAGCGGTTCCACCGTCGCCGGGGCATCCTGCGCCGTGGTGGTCCGGACCCGGGACAGCGACTCGCCGTCGATCACCGTGATGAAACTCCCGGCCTGCTGCCAGGTCCGGGGCTGTTCGAGAGCTACGACGAGATCACCCTCGCCGTCCAGGGGGAGTGCCCGGCAGACGGCCGCGACAACCGTGGCCCGCGCCCGGCCCCCGGATCCGGGGTCGAGCACCTGGGCGTGGGTCGTGGCCAGCCCGATCGGCGAGACGGTCTCTCCGGCCGGCAACGTCACCGGGTCGGCCTCGGCGACCTCGTCGACCCAGTCACTCCAGAACGGGTCGTTCAGCAGGCCCGGCAGGTCGCCGAGCGCCCCGGCGGAGGGGTCGGCGGATGCGGGGCCGATCCGCAGGACGGTGCCGTCCCGGTAGCCGGCCACCAGGCCTGCTGCGAGTTCGGCCAGGGTGTCGAGCGATTCGGGGTTCTGCGAGCCGTCGGCGGCCAGCCGTCCCTGGCCCGCGTCGTCGATGCTGAGGACCGGCAGCCCCCGGGAGCCGTCGTTCCCGAACGACATCGCCAGCTGATCGGCAGCAGCCTGCCACAGGTGCGCGTCGGCCGGTACGAACTGCGGCAGGTGCACGGTCCAGACGGACTCGCGCGGCAGCAGGTCCTGCGGGGGGAGACCGACGCGAACCAGCTGCACGAGGTGCTCGAGCGGCAGGTGCGGGTGCCGTGTGCCCCACATCAGGAAGGAGCGCGTGCGCTCGATGACCCGGGCGATCGTGGACTGCGCAAACAGCTCCCGCACGCCCTCGAGGACCAGTTCGAAGTGGCCGTCACGGGCCCGTTCGATACTGATTACCAGGTCGAACAGGGCCTCGGCCGGGGTGTTTCCGGACTGCTCGTCGTCCACCTGGTAGGGGGTCAGCAGGCGTGCCTCGTCCGTGCTCGGCGGGGGAGCGTCGAAGAACACCGCCATGGTCTGGAAGAGCGGGGTGACCCCCGGGCGACGTCGCGGTGCGAGGTGCTCCACCACACTCTCGAACGGCACGAGCTTGTGTTCCAGGGCGGCGATCGTGCGGTCGCGCGACGAGCGCAGCAGGTCCTTCCACGGCAGGCTCTCGTCGATGTCGGCGCGGATCACGACGGTGTTGACGAAGTAGCCGATGAGATCGGCCAGCGCCGGGTCGTCCCGGAGGTTCACCGGGGTTCCCACCGCAACGGCGCGGCCGGCGCCCTCGTCCCACAACGCCAGGGAGAAGGCGGAGATCAGCGCCTGCAGGGGGGTGACGGCCAGGTCGGCCAGGAGGGCGCTCAGATCGCCTGACTCCTGGGCTGACAGGTCGGCCCGGGCGGATCCGAGGGTGCGCGTCGAGGTTGTCGACCGAGGCGTGTCGAAGGGCAGCGGCGTCTGCTCCGGCAGGTCCGCAAGGACGTCTTTCCAGTAGGCCAGATCCGCGGTGAAACGAGATCCTGGATCATCGCGCTCACCCAGGACGATCCGGTGCCAGGTGGCGAAATCACCGTACTGGAGCGCCAGGTCGGGCCGTACGGGAGCGGAGCGTCCGAGTTCCTGACGGTACAGGGCGTCGAGATCGTCGATGAGCGGGCGCCCGGACTGCTCGTCGGTGACCAGGTGGTGGCCGTGCGCGATGAGCAACTCCCGCTCCGGTGAACGCACCAGGGTGAAGCGAAGGCCGAACCCGGTGGCCGGATCCAGCGGCTCGGCGAACAGTTCCTCGACGAACGCGCCCAGGGAGGGGCCCGTAGTGGTGACGACGTGCAGGGCCTCGGACCCGGGAATCTCCTCGTGCACCACCTGCCGGAGCGTTCCGGTCTCGTCCAGGACGAAGGTGGTGCGCAGCGACTCGTGCCTCTCCCGAAGGCGCGTGATCGCGCGCTGGAGCGCGCCGATGTCCGCCGTCTCCTGGACCTGGAGAACCTCACCGGTCCGGTAGAAGCCGGAGGAGTCGATCTGCTCGCTGAGCCACAGGGCCTGCTGGCCGTAGGAGGCGGGCAGATCATCCGGGCGGGTGACCTCCCTCAGGGCCGGGACCGAAGAAGCGTTGCGCCCGGCCCGATTGCGGGTCCCGCTGGCGGCGAGTCCACGCTCGGCAACAGCCGCCAGGGCTTCGACGGTCGGTGCCTCGAAAATCTCGCGAAGGCTCAGGCGGGTGCCCAGAACGGCGTTGGCCCGCGCGGCGACCCGGGAGGCCAGGAGGGAGTGACCGCCCAGGTGGAAGAAGTCGTCGTCGAGCGAGACGGACAGGTCGGCCGGGAGATTCAGGACCTCCGCGAAGATCCTGGCCAGCGCGATCTGGGTCGCGGTGACCGGCCCGCGGCCGGTGCCGTTCGTGGCACCGGTCGGGGCGCCCAGGTCCGGTTCCGGTAGCGCCCGTCGGTCCAGCTTCCCGTTCACCGTGAGCGGGAAGGCTGCCAGTACGGTGAACACCGTCGGCACCATGTACTCGGGCAGGCGTGCCTGGGCGAAATCCTTCAGCGCACCGGTGAGCCCGGGATCGTCCGGGCCGGTGACGTAGGCGGCGAGGTAGGTGCCACCGGCCGGGTGGTCGTAGGCCAGCACCGCGGCGCCGGTCACCTGCGGATGGGATTCCAGGACGTTGCGGATCTCCTCGAGCTCGATCCGGAAGCCCCGGATCTTGACCTGGTCGTCGGCCCGGCCCAGGTACTCCAGGTTCCCGTCGTCGTTCCAGCGCGCTAGGTCGCCGGTGCGGTACAGCCGCGAGCCGTCGACGGCGAACGGATCGGCCACGAACCGCTGCGCGCTGAGCCCGGGCTGCCCCAGATAGCCGTCCGCGACCTGGACGCCACCCAGGTACAGCTCACCCATCACGCCGGGGGCCACCGGTCGCAACCACGAGTCCAGCACGGCCACCGACATGTTGGCCACCGGCCGGCCGATGACGTTGCGATGACCGTCCGTCGGGCTCAGGGCGGCGCAGGTCGCGTCGCCGGTGATTTCGGTGCTGCCGTAGAAGTTGTGGATCGTGGTGGCCGGTGTGGCCCGGGTCATCGCGGTGAGCAGATGAGGGGTGAGGGTCTCACCGGACGACGTCCAGTGGCGCAGACCGGCCAGTGCCGCTGCGGTCTGTGGTGTCGAGGTGGCGTGATCCAGAAGGACTTCGGTGAGGCTGGGGATGCTCAGGAGGTGGGTGGCGCCGTGCTGGTGGACGGCCTCGGTGAGGGCGGTGCTGTCACGGGCGTCGGGGTCGGGGACGACGACGGTGGTGGCGGCGGCGGTGAGGGGACCGAAGAGTTCGGTGCAGGCGTCGATGAAGCCGAGACCGGTCTTGGACAGGGCGACGCTGGTGGTCCCCAGGGCGAGAGTTCGGTTACCCCAGTGGAGCCGGTTGACCAGCGCCCGGTGGCTGAGAGCCACACCCTTGGGCCGTCCGGTGGTACCGGAGGTGAAGGTGACGTAGGCGGTGTCCTGGCCGGTCAGGGGGCGGGACAGCTCGGGAAGCCCTCGTTCGGCGGCCAGAGTCGTGCGGGTGGCCTCGGAGTCCAGCAGCAGCACGCGGTCGGCGACCTCCGTCACCTCCGTGTGCGTGGCGCCGGTGGTGACCAGAAGGGCGGGGGCGGCGTCGCGAAGGATGGCGGTGATGCGGTGGTGGGGGTGCCCGGGATCGATGGGGACGTAGGCGGCGCCGGCCCTCAGGACGGCGGTCAGGGTGACGACCTGCTCGGGGGAGCGGGGCAGGAGTACCGCGACCCGGTCCCCGACCTGGACGCCGCGGTCGATGAGCAGGTGCGCCAGAGCGTTCGCGCGGGTGTCGAGGTCACGGTAGCTCAGCCGCTCGCCGGTCGGGGTGTCGATGAGCGCGGTCCGGGACGCATGGGTGATGGCCTGGGTGTGCAGCCAGGCGTCGAGGGTGGGGTGCGGCGGGTCGGCGTGGGGGCCGGCCGACCACGTGCGTAGCCGCGCCAGGTCGGCACCGGTGAGCAGGTGCAGATCCGCCAGAACCGTTTCGGGCCCGGAGTTCTCCTGGGCGATGGCGTCCAGGACCGCGGTCAGGGTCCGGACGAAGCGTTCGGCACTGGCAGGGTCCAGGACGTCGGTGGCGTAGGTGAGGAGCCCGCGGAACTGGAGGGAGTCGTCCTCCAGATACAGATCGAGGTCGGTCTTGACCGCGGCCAGGGTCTGATGGCCCGGGGCCACCCTCACACCGGGCAGGTCCAGCCCGTGACCAGCCGTGCCGACAGTGTGGGTGAGCATGATCTGGAACAGCGGGTTGCGGTTGGCCGCCCGTTCCACCCCGGCGACCCTGGCGATCTCCTCGAACGGCGCTTCCTGATGGGCGAAACCCTCTAGCACAGTGACTTTGGTGGCCTGGAGTAGATCGGGCAGCGTGTGCCGGGGGTCCAGGCGGTGACGCAACGGCAGCGTGTTGACGAAGTACCCGACCAGGTCCTCGAGCCCGTCCTGCGTGCGTCCACCGATCGGTGAGCCGATCACCACGTCGTTGCCCGCGCCCAGCACCGATGCCGCCACCGCGGTCGCCGCGTGCGCGATCATGAACATCGTCACGCCCTGATCGGCGGCCACCTGCCGCAGGCGCTGCACCGTGGCCTCGCCGACGGTGAAGGTCAGGTCGACCCCGTGGTGGGTCGGATCCACCGGGCGCGGCCGGTCCAGCGTGATGGTGGACTCCTGCGGGGCCTCCGCTAGAACCGCACGCCAGTAGGCCAGGTCGGTCCCGAGACGGGACCTGGGGTCTTCCGCGTCGCCGAGCGCCGCGCGCTGCCACACGGCATAGTCGGCGTACTGCACCGGCAGGGGCGCCCAGTGCGGGGCCTGCCCGCCGCTGCGGGATCGGTAGGCGAGGGACAGGTCTCCCAGCAGGGACGGGAACGACCAGTCGTCCACCGCGTGATGGTGCACGGCCAGCACGAGAACCCACTCCTCGGCGTCCACCCGCAGCAACCCGGCGCGGATCGGGACGTCCCGACCCAGATCGAACTCGCGTTGCACCACCCCGGCGACCCAGGCGTCCACCGTTGCGCCGGGGGAATGCTGACTGTCGCCGGACAGGTCGGCCGTGAGCACCGACAGCCGGGTGATCGCCTGCTCGGGGCTGAGGATGCGCTGGCTGAGCCGGCCCTCGTTCTCCACGATGACCGTGCGCAGCGCCTCGTGCCGGATGATGACGTCGCGAAGGGCGTGCATCAGAGGGTCCGGATCCACGTCGCCGCTCAGGCGCAGGACCATCGGTACCACGTACCGGCCGCCCGGGCCGCCCAACTGCTCGATCAACCACAACGACTGCTGCCCGTACGAGACCGGCAGCACCGCGGGGCGGGGCACCTGTCCCACCCGGGGCGTACCGCCTTCCACGTCGGCCAGATACCGGTCGACCACAGCGGCCAGCGCCTGGACGCTGGAGGCTTCGAACACCTCACGCAAGGTCAGGGCCGTACCTAGAACCGCGTTGGCGCGCGCCACGACTCGGGTCGCCAGCAACGAATGCCCACCCAGCAGGAAGAAGTCGTCCTCCACCGAGAGGGGTGTGTCGGTGGGGAGATGGAGGACGTCGGTGAAGATGTCGGCGAGGAGGGTTTCGGTGGTGCTGGTGGGGGCTTTTCCTGTGGTGGTGGTGAGGTTGGGTGTGGGTAGGGCGCGTCGGTCGAGTTTTCCGTTGGGGGTGGTGGGGAGGGTGTCCAGGACGGTGAGGACGGTCGGGACCATGTAGTCGGGCAGGATGGCGGCTACGTGCTGACGGGCCCTTTCGGGCAGGCTCGCGTCCTGGGCATCGGTGACGCTGGTCTGGGCAGCGTCGTTTTCGTCGCTGGTGTCGGTGGTGAGGTAGGCGGCGAGGTAGGTGCCGCCGGCGGGGTGGTGGTGGGCCAGGACTGCGGCGGCGGTGATGTCGGGGTGGGTTTCCAGGGCGTTGCGGATTTCGTCGAGTTCGATCCGGAAGCCGCGGATTTTGATCTGGTCGTCACTGCGGCCGAGGTATTCGAGGTGGCCGTGGTGGTTCCAGCGGACCAGGTCGCCGGTGCGGTAGAGGCGGGAGCCGTCGGCGGCGAACGGGTCGGCGACGAACCGCTGGGCGCTCAGGGCGCTCTGGTTGAGGTAGCCGTCGGCGATTTGTACTCCGCCGAGGTAGAGCTCTCCGATGACGCCGGGGGCGACGGGTCGTAGCCAGGTGTCCAGGACGAGGGTGGTGGTGTTCTGGACCGGTCGTCCGATGGGGACAACAACCGTACCGGTGAGGTTGGTGGGTTCGACCGGGTGGGCGGTGACGTCGACGGCGGCTTCGGTGGGTCCGTAGAGGTTGTGCAGGTCGGCTGTGGTGAACAGGGTGTGGGCCTGGGTGGCTGCGGTGGCTGGGAGGGCCTCGCCGGAGAAGAAGATCTGGCGTAGGGAGGAGAGCCTGGCCGGGTCGGGGTCGGAGGTCAGGAACGCGGTGAGCATGGAGGGGACGAAGTGCGCGATCGTCACCTGGTGCTGCTCGATCACCTGCGCCAGGTACACCGGGTCTTTGTGCCCGCCGTCGCGGGCCACCACGAGTGTGGCGCCGGTGATCAGGGGCAGGAAGAATTCCCAGACTGATACGTCGAATGCGTCGGGTGTTTTCTGCAGGACCCGGTCTCCTGGCCCGACGGCGTAGGCGTCACGCATCCACACCAGGCGGTTGATGATCGCGCGGTGGTTGACGGATACGCCCTTGGGGCGGCCGGTGGTACCGGAGGTGAAAATGACGTAGGCCGTGTCCGCACCGGTCACCGGCCGGTCCCGTGAGGGCGCCGATACGTCACCGGCCGAGGCCATGGCGGAGTCGGCGTCCAGCACGAGAACGCTCACGTCGTGCTCCGGCGTGCGGCTGCCGGCAGCCCGGGCCGCGTGAGCGGTGTCGGTGACCAGGAGAGTGGGGGTGGCGTCCTGGAGGATCGCGATGACCCGGTCCACCGGGTACTCCGGGTCGATCGGCACGTAGGCGGCACCGGCCCGCAGCACGGCGGCCAGAGTGACGACCAGGCGGGTGGTGCGGGGCAGAAGGACGGCAACGCGATCTCCTGTCCGCACGCCGCGTTCGACCATCACCTGGGCCAAAGCGTTGACCTGATGGTCGAACTCGGCATACGACAGGCCGTGGCCGTCCTCGTCGACCAGGGCCGTGCCGGCTGCGGTGGCGCGCGCCTGCGCCTGCACCAGGTCGTCCAGGTTGTGGGCGGGCACCTCGACCGTCGGGCCACTGCGCCACTGCGCCAGGTCGACCTGGTCGCGTTCGGGCAGCACACGCAGGCTCGACACGCGCTGCCCGGGGTCCGCCGTGGCCAGCCGGGTGAGGAAAACGATGAAGTCGGAGAGGAATTCCGGTACCGCCCCGGACGTCAGGGCCGGGTCGCTGGAGGCCAGATCGAACCGGAAACCGTGCACCGCGTCCCGGTAGACCATCATGTCCCAGTGGCCCACCGGGCCGTTGGCGATCGTCTCCTGCCGGCCCGTCACCTGCGCGAACGAGTACCGGTAGTCGAAGGCCTTGAAGTTCAGCTGGGGGAGCGCGTAGTACTCCTCGACCCCGGCCGGCCAGAGCCGCGCCAGTTCCTCCTCGGCGGCCACGCCGTGACGGACCAGCTCACGGGCCTCACCGCGCACCCGGCTCACGAACTGCGCCACCGACTGCGCCGGATCGACCCGCAACACCACCGGTACTGAACCAACCAGCATGGCGGGGGTTCTCAGGGCTGCCGGGCCCTGCCGGTTCATCTGGGGCAGGCGGACCGCGAACAGGTCCCGCCCCTGACGAGCGGCGGTGAACAGACCCCACGCCGCCAGCACCACGTCCGACCACGAAACCCGCGCCGACCGGGCCAGGCGATCGAGCGCCGCCGTCACGTCGTCCTCCAGGACGAGCCCGGCCCGGGCGTCGGTCAGGAAGAACCGTGCGTTCCCCTGGGTCCCGGCCGACGTCCCGCCCCGGGCCCCGCTGCCGTCTTCGGCCTGTGCCAGCCGTTTCCGCCAGAAGTCCGCGGAGTCGCCGGTGCCTGCGTCGAGAGCGTCGACAAGGTCGGCGTACACCCCGAACCATCGTTCGGGGACCGTCGTCCTCTCTGCCAGCGCGGAGTACACCTCGGCAACCCGACGGGTGAACAAACCCAGCCCGTAGGCGTCCAAAAACACATGGTGGACGAAGAACTCCCAGGCCCAGCCCCCCGCTGTCCGAGGATGCAGCACCGACCCGGCCGTGAACCGCTCTTCCTGCCCCGCCAGCCCACGGCACCGTGCCAGTGCCCCGGCCCGGATGGCGTCATCACTCGACGCAATGTCTGACACTCGCACCCACGGCATGTCTCCACCGGGAGCCAGGACCGGATCGCCTCCGGAACCACCGTGCAGCCGCAGCCGCAGCACATCCGCCTCTGCGCCGGCGACGGCGAGTGCCTGCTGCAGCAAGGCGACGTCGACCACCCCGTCCAGCCACACGACCTGCGAGATCAGGAACGCGTCAGCCTGTGGTGACACCTCCTCGGCGGCCCACACGCCGAGCTGAGCAGGAACGAGACGTACAGAACCGTTGGTCACCATCAACTCCAGGAAGTTAGCTTCGCCTAACCTAACTAGCAAGCCAGCTGATCGACAAGAGCCACGGGCGATCCGGCGCCGCCACCGGTCGCCGACGGTCCCGGTCGGGGTCTGGGCGCAGTGCAAGGGACAACTGGCTGGCCAGCCCCGGTGCGTTGCCGGGAGGTCGGATTCCGTCGCCGTCAGGACATTTTCGGGTCAGGGGATTGACGGGACGGCCCGCGTGGCGTTAATGCGCGTTGTATCGCGAAGCAGGGGTGGGTTGTCGCTCCTGATGGAAAGGCCGCCGGGGCGAAGGGTCTCGGGGCGAAGCGGCCGGTGGCGGGTGCTGCCGGTGTACGAACTCCTCGGCACGTACTCTCCTGGGCGGATTTCCAGGATCGAGTCGCAGGACCCGGTTCTTCGGAGGCTGCGGCTGCCCGTCGCGGTCGGCCGGATGCCGGCGCCCGGAGGTTCGCTCACCGTGCCGGTCTTGTCGTTCGCCTGGATGGCTAGTTAGGTTAGGCGAAGCTAACTTCCTGGAGTTGATGGTGACCAACGGTTCTGTACGTCTCGTTCCTGCTCAGCTCGGCGTGTGGGCCGCCGAGGAGGTGTCACCACAGGCTGACGCGTTCCTGATCTCGCAGGTCGTGTGGCTGGACGGCGAGCTCGACATCGCCTTGCTGGAGCAGGCGCTGGCCAGGGCGGGCGATGAGGCGGACGTCCTGCGGCTGCGGATCCGTAGCGGTGCCGATGGCGAGCCGACGATGGCGCCGGTAGGAGACGCGCCGTGGGTCCAGGTGTCGACGGTGGCATTGAGCGATGACGCCATCCGGGCCGGAGCGGTCGCTCGCTGTCGTGGACTGGGTGGCGATCCGGCCCGGTTCACGGCCGGGTCGGTGCTGCATCCTCGGACGGCGGGGGGCTGGGCCTGGGAGTTTGTCGTCCACCACGTGTTTTTGGACGCCTACGGGCTGGGTTTGTTCACCCGCCGGGTTGCCGAGGTGTACTCCGCGCTGGCGGAGCAGGCGACCGTTCCTGAGCGGTGGTTCGGGAGGTACGGCGAGCTGGTGGGGGCGCTGGTCGAGCAGCCGGAAGCGGATGCTGCGCGGTCGCAGTTCTGGCGGGAACGGTTCGAGCACGCGCACGACACGGCCGGAGCCGGGTTGGGGGCTCGGGAGTCGAGTCGGGGCGAGCGCCCGGAGCGATTCCTCCTGACGGATGCCCGGGCGGGGAGAGTTCTGGGGGACGAGACGGCGGCGGCAGTCGATCGCCTGGCCCGGTCGGCGCGGGTTTCGTGGTCGGACGTGGTGCTGGCGGCGTGGGGTCTGTTCACCGCCGCTCGTCAGGGGCGGGACCTGTTCGCGGTCCGCCTGCCCCAGATGAACCGGCAGGGGCGAACGGCGCTGACGACCCCGGCGATGCTGGTCGCGGCGGCGCCGACGGTGTTCGGCTTCGATCCGGCGGCCCTGTCCGGATCGGTGGCGCAGTTCGTGGACCGGGTGCGTGATCAGTCCCGAGAGGTGGTTCGCCGTTGGGTGGCCGCCGAGGAGGAGCTGGCGCGAGCGTGGCCGTGGGGCGTGGAGGACTATTACGCCCTTCCCCAGCTCAATTTCAAGGCCTTCGACTACGAGTACCGGTTCGGTCCGGTGATGGGCCGGCAGGAGACGCTCGCCAACGGCCCGGTGGGCCGGTGGGACCTGATGGTCTACCGGGATGCGGTGCACGGGTTCCGGTTCGACCTGGCCTCCAGCGACCGGGACCTGGGTCGTGAGGGGGTCGAGAGCTTCCTGGCCGACTTCATGGCCTTCCTCACCCAGATGGTCGCCGCGGATCCGGACCGGCGTGTCTTCGACCTCAATCTGCTCCCCGAACGGGAACAGGCCGAGATCACCGGCTGGCAGAGCGGTCGGTCGGTCGAGGTTCCCGCCGTGACGCTGGACGAGCTGGTGCGCCGGCAGGCCCGGGCGACCCCGTCGGGCGTGGCCCTGATCGATGACCTCGGTGACGTCGTGTCGTTCGCCGAGTTCGACCGCCGGGTCAATGCTTTGGCTGCGCTGATGGTTGATCGGGGGGTACGGGTGGGCGACCGCGTTGCGGTCCTGCTACCCCGGACCGCTGATCTCGTCGTGGCTCTGGCGGCCGTGCTGCGGGCGGGGGCCGCCTACGTGCCGATCGATCCGGACTATCCGGGGGAGCGGGTCGCCGCGATCCTCCAGGACGCCACGCCGGCTCTCCTGGTCACCGGGCGCGCTTCGGACGGCGAGGTGCTGGATGCTGCGTCGGCCTTCCGTCTGATCGCTGCTACGGGCGAGGTTTCGGCGCCGGTACGGGACCGGCCGGTGACCGGTGCGGACCCGGCCTACGTCATCTTCACCTCCGGCACCACCGGCCGCCCCAAGGGCGTATCCGTCAACCACCGCGCGATCGTGAATCGCCTGGTGTGGATGCGTGACGAGTACGCCGTCGGGCCGGGGGATCGGGTGCTGCAGAAGACGCCCGACGGTTTCGACGTGTCGGTGTGGGAGTTCTTCCTGCCCCTGATCACCGGCGCCACACTCGTGGTGGCCCGCGACGGCGGGCACAAGGATCCGGTGTACCTGGCGCAGGTGATCGAGCAGCACCAGGTCACGCTGGCGCACTTCGTCCCCTCGATGCTGACGGCGTTCCTGGCCGCGCAGCCCGATTCGGCCCGGCTGAGGTCTCTGCGGCAGGTGTTCTTCTCCGGTGAGGCGCTGCCCACCGCCTCGGCGCTGGACGCCCACAGGCTTTTCGCCGGTGCCGGTCTGCACAACCTCTACGGGCCCACCGAGGCCGCCGTCGACGTGACCGCCCACCCCGTCGATCCCACCGGCCTGAACGGAACGGTGGTCGTCCCCATCGGTGGGCCCGTGCAGAACACCACCCTCCACGTCCTGGATACCTGGCTACGACCCGTCGGCCCCGGGGTGGTGGGCGAGCTCTACCTCGGCGGAGTACAGATCGCCGACGGCTACCTCGGCCAGACAGGCCTGAGCGCGCAGCGTTTCGTCGCCGACCCGTTCGCCGCCGACGGCTCCCGTCTGTACCGCACGGGCGACCTGGTCCGCTGGAACCACCACGGAGACGTCGAGTATCTCGGCCGCTCCGACGACCAGGTGAAGATCCGGGGGTTCCGGATCGAGCTCGACGAGATCCGTGACGCCCTGGAATCCCACCCGGGCGTGGATGCGGCCGCGGTGGTGGCGTACGACCACCCGGCGGGCGGGAAGTATCTGGCCGCTTACCTGACCGGCCCCGGCGCCGACGATGGCCTGATCGACCACGTGCGGGCACACGTGGCCGGGATCCTGCCCGACTACATGGTCCCGACGACAGTCACTGTCCTGGAAGCTCTTCCCACCACCGTCAACGGCAAACTCGATCGACGTGCCCTGCCCGCACCGGACCTGGGCGCGGCGAGAGGCGCCGGACGGGCTCCGGAAACACCGGTCGAGACCGGCCTGGCCGAGATCTTCTCCGAGATCCTGCAGCTGCCGGTTTCGGCGGAGGACGACTTCTTCTACCTGGGTGGGCATTCACTGCTGGCGACCCGGGTCGTCGCGCGCGCGAACGCCCATTTCGGCGTTGCCCTGACCCTGCGGGAGGTGTTCGAGGCGCCGACCGTGGCCGGCCTGGCCCGGATCGTGCAGGAGCGTCTCGCTGTCCTCGAAGGTGCCCCGATCCCGGATCGGGGGACACCCCGGGTCGGTGACCTCCCGCGTCCCTCATCTCTTCCGGTTTCCTACGGTCAGCAGTCGCTGTGGCTGATCGATCAGCTGGGCGGGCCGGGTGGCCGGTACGTGGTGCCGATGGTGCTGCGTCTGCGCGGCGGCCTCGACGAGGTGGCCCTGCGGGACGCGATCGCGGACGTCATCGGGCGGCACGAGGCGCTGCGCACCCTGCTGGTCGAGGACCAGGGTGAACTGCACCAGGTCGTTCTGGCGCCCGAGGCGGCCGTTGCTGCGCTGGGGCCCCTGAACGCGGATCTGGTACCGGAAAATCAGTACCCCACAGCAGAAATGGTGGACGTCTGGGCCGAGGGGCTGCTTCGGCGCCGGTTCGACCTGGGCGTGGACCTGCCGGTCCGGGCCGCACTGGTGCGGGCGGACGCCGACGAGTGGGTTTTCGTGCTGGCGGTGCACCACCACGCGGTGGACGAGTGGTCGTTCCCGTCGCTGCTGGGGGATCTGTCGGCGGCCTACCGGGCCCGGGCCTGTGGGCAGGCACCGGACTGGGCGCCTCTGGCCGTGCAGTACGCGGATTACGCGGTGTGGCAGCGTGAGGTGCTGGACGGCCCGTCGTCCTCTCTGACCCGAGATCTGGCCTAC
Organism: Kineosporia sp. NBRC 101731; assembly: GCF_030269305.1. Classification (NCBI taxonomy): domain Bacteria; kingdom Bacillati; phylum Actinomycetota; class Actinomycetes; order Kineosporiales; family Kineosporiaceae; genus Kineosporia; species Kineosporia sp. NBRC 101731. The sequence continues at coordinate 10,989 of NZ_BSTC01000012.1, read as the reverse complement.
TGGCGTGAGGTCCTGGCGGAGGTGCCCCCGGAGTCCACGATCACGCCGGACCGGGTGCGTCCGAGTGAACCCACGCATCACGGTGCGGATCTGAGGTTCAGCATCCAGGCCCGCACGGTGACCGGACTGCGGCAGGTGGCCACCGATCAGGGCGTGACCATGTTCATGATCGCCCAGGCCGCCACCGCAGTCGCCGCATCCGTGCTCGGCGCCGGTGACGACGTGGTGATCGGATCGCCGATCGGGGGACGCACCGAGCACGGGCTGGAGGACCTGGTCGGGTATTTCGTCAATACTCTGCCGTTCCGTCACCGTCTCGACCCGGCGTGGGCGATCGCTGATCTGCTGCAGGCGACCCGGCAGACGGTGCTGGACGGTTTCGCCCATCAGGGTGCGCCGTTCGAGGAGATCGCCAAGGCCGCGGGTGTGGAGCGGGCGGCGAGCCGGAACCCGTTGTTCCAGATCATGCTGACGCACTACGTCGGGGAACCGGCTGCGGGCCTGGCCCTGCCCGGTGTCACGGCCACCCCTGCGAAGGTCAGTCTCGGCGCGGTCAAGACGGACATCGACCTGTACCTGGAGGACGACTCCGTCCAGATCCAGGGGTTCCTCACCTACGCCACCGACATTCTGGACCACGACAGCGCTCACCGCTTCGCCCAGACCCTCACCGCCGTCCTCGACGCGGTGGCGGCCACGTCGTCCGCCGTTGATCCCGAGCAGAATCCGCTCCTGGGCGAGCTGCGGCTGCTGCCGGACGCCGAGCTCGACCGGGTGCGCCTCTGGTCGAAGGGACCTGCGGCCGTCCTGCCGCACGCCGACCTCAGCACCTGGTTGCACACCCAGGCCGCCGCTCACCCGGCCCGTATCGCCCTGATCGACGCCGACACTGATCACCGGCTGTCGTACGCCGAGTTCGACGACCGGGTGAACGCCCTGGCCCGCGTGCTGATCGACCGCGGGGTCCGGGTCGGTGACCGGGTTGCTGTTCTCCTGCCCCGCACTCCCGACCTGGCTGTCACTCTCGCCGCGATCCTGCGCGCCGGCGCCGCGTACATTCCGATCGACCCGCAATATCCTCGCGAACGCATCAATGCCATCCTTCACGACGGCGCCCCCGCTCTCCTCGTCACCACTCGCGCAGATACTGATACCGGTGTGGCCGTACTGGCTCTCGACGCCGACGAGGTCCAGGCAACCCTCGCGGACCAGGCTGCGGGCAGAGGCGTTCCGGTGCTGTCACGCCCGCTGACGGGCGCGGACACCGCCTACGTCATCTTCACCTCCGGTACCACCGGACGCCCCAAGGGTGTGGCCGTCAGCCATCAGGCCCTGGTCAATCGACTTCACTGGGGCAACCACACCCAGGACCTCGACACCACCAGCATCACGCTGGCCAAGAGCGGCATCGGTTTCGTCGACGCCTGCACCGAGCTGTTCGGCGCCCTCACCGCCGGCGCCACCGTCGTGGTGCTGCCCGACGCTCACGCCCGCGATGCCGCCACCCTCCTGGCTACCGTTCAGCGCCACCGGGCCACGCACGTCCTCACTGTGCCGAGTCTCGCCGAAACCCTCCTCGCAACGGGTGACGGCCGCCCGCTCAGGCTGAGCAGCCTGCGGCAGTGGACCTCCTCGGGAGAGACGCTCACCCCCCACCTCGCCGCGGCCATGCGGCGGGCCGCCCCGCAGGCTGTCGTCCACAACCTCTACGGCAGCACCGAAATCACCGGTGACGCCACCCACACCGCCCATCACGCGGCCGGGGGTAGCCTCATCGGTCGCCCGGTGTGGAACACGACGGCGACCGTTCTCGACACCTGGTTGCGCCCGGTCGGCCCCGGGGTGGTCGGAGAGCTCTACCTGGGTGGTTTCCAGATCGCGGACGGCTATCTGGGCCAGGCCGGTCTGAGCGCTCAGCGCTTCATCGCCGACCCCTTCGCCGAGGACGGATCCCGGCTCTACCGCACCGGCGACCTGGTGCGGTGGAACCAGGACGGCGAACTGGAATACCTCGGCCGCAGCGACGACCAGGTCAAGATCCGCGGGTTCCGCATCGAACTCGACGAGATCCGCAGCGTTCTGGAATCCCACCCCGACGTCACTACGGCCGCTGTTCTCGCCCTCGACCACCCGGCGGGAGGGAAGTACCTCGCTGCCTACTTCACCTCCGGCTCCGTCGATGCCGGGGTGGCCGACGCAGCAAGGGAACGGGCGCAGCGAGTCCTGCCGGACTACATGGTTCCGGCCGTGTTCACCCGGCTCGCCGAGTTCCCGGTCACGGCCAACGGAAAGCTCGACCGCCGGGCACTTCCGGTCCCGGACCTGAGCACGGCCGGCGGCCGGGCCCCGGCGACCCCGACCGAGAACACGCTGGCCCGGATCTTCGCCGACGTCCTGAACCTATCGGCGAAGGAGGAACTCTCCGTCGACGACGACTTCTTCCGTCTGGGCGGACACTCGCTCCTGGCCACCCGGGTCGTGGCCCGGGCCAATGCCGTCCTCGGCACCACGCTGACCCTGCGGGACCTGTTCGAATCTCCCACGGTTGCGGTACTGGCCCGGGTCGTCGACCGGCATCTCAGCCAGGGCGACATCGCCGCCGGGTCCGGTTCGCTGCCCAGGATCGGGGAACTGGTTCGTCCGGACCGGTTGCCGGTCTCCTACGGTCAGCAGTCGTTGTGGCTGATCGAGCAGCTGGGTGGGCCCGGTGGCCGGTACGTCGTGCCGATGGCGTTGCGCCTGTCCGGTGATCTGGACGAGCAGGCCCTGCTGGGCGCGGTGACCGACGTGGTGGCGCGGCACGAGGCATTGCGGACGCTTCTCATCGAGGACGACGAGGGCTTGCGGCAGGTGGTGCTCACTTCGCAGGAGGCCCTTGCCCGCCTGGATCTGATCACCGGGCAAGATCTGAAGGCCACCGACGACAGGGTGGACGCGTGGGTGGCGGGTGTCCTGCAGCGCCGGTTCGATCTGGGGGTGGACCTTCCGGTCCGGGCCGCATTGTTGCGGGTGGACGGCTCCGAGTGGGTTTTCGTGCTGGCGGTGCATCATCACGCGGTGGACGAGTGGTCGTTCCCGTCCCTGCTGGGTGACCTGTCGGCGGCCTACGCAGCTCGGATTGCCGGGCAGGCTCCGGGCTGGGCACCTCTGGCGGTGCAGTATGCGGACTACGCGGTGTGGCAGCGTGAGGTGCTCGGCGGCCCGTCGTCTCCTCTGGGGCGTGATCTGGCCTACTGGCGTGAGGTTCTGGCCGAGGCCCCGCCGGAGTCGACCATCACGTCCGCCCGGGCCCGTCCGAGCGATCCGACCCATCACGGCGTGGATCTGAGGTTCAGCGTCGAGGCCGGTACGGTGGCGGGTCTGCGGCGGGTGGCCGCCGATCAGGGCGTGACCATGTTCATGATCGCCCAGGCCGCCACCGCAGTCGCCGCATCGGTGCTCGGCGCCGGGGATGATGTGGTGATCGGTTCGCCGATCGGTGGGCGTACGGAAGACGGCCTGGAGGACGTGGTCGGGTATTTCGTCAATACGCTGCCGTTCCGTCATCGGCTGGACCCTCAGCACTCCCTGGCGGGCTTGCTGCAGGCGACGAAGCAGACGGTGCTGGACGGGTTCGCCCATCAGGGTGCGCCGTTCGAGGAGATCGCCAAGGCTGCCGGTGTGGAGCGGGCGGCCAGCCGGAACCCGCTGTTCCAGATCATGCTGACGCACTACGTCGGGGAGCAGGCCCAGGGGCTGGCCCTGCCGGGAATGACGGCGACCCCGGTGGGCGGAAACCTCGCGGCGGCCAAGACCGATATCGATCTCAACCTCGCCGACAACGGCGACGGGATCGAAGGGTTCCTCACCTACGCCACCGAGATCCTCGACCGGCCGATGGTCGACCGGTTCGTGGACGTGTTCACAACGGTCCTGAAGGCCATCGCCTCCGACCCGGCACAGCAGGTGTCTGATCTGGCGCTGCTACCGGGACCTGACCAGACGAACGTGTCGCAGTGGCAGTCGGGTCCGGAGGTTCCGGTTCCCCCGATGACGCTGGACGCGCTGATCCAGCGGCAGATCCAGGCAACCCCGGCCGGGATCGCCCTCGTCGATCACGAGGGCGCTGAACTGTCCTACGCCGCCTTCGATCAGCAGGTGAATGCCCTGGCCGCCGTGCTCGTCAGCCGTGGCGTGCAGGTCGGTGACCGGGTGGCGGTCCAGCTGCCCCGATCCTCCGATCTGGTCGTGGCCCTCGCGGCCGTGCTGCGGGCCGGCGCTGCCTACGTGCCGATTGACCCCGATTATCCGGCTGAGCGGATGGCGGCGATCCTTCAGGATTCCTCGCCGACTCTTCTGATCACCACGTCTGATGCGGTGAACGCTGCTGCCTCGAAGGTGTTGGTGCTGGATGCGGCCGATACCCGTGCGGCGTTGGTGAATGGTGCGGTGGCGCCGGTGCTGTCGCGTGCGGTGTCGGAGTTTGACACGGCGTACGTGATTTTCACGTCGGGGACCACAGGTCGTCCGAAGGGTGTGGCGGTCAGTCATCGGGCGATCGTGAATTTGATCGCCTGGCGGCAGGGTGTGTTCCCGCTGGGGGTGGGGGATCGGCTGTTGCAGAAGAGTTCTGCCGGTTTTGATGTGTCGGTTCCGGAGTTCTTCTGGCCTTTGACGGTCGGGGCGACGGTGCGGTTGATTCGTCCGGGTGGTGACAAGGACGTCGAGTATCTGGCGGGGATTCTGGCCACTGAGCCGGTGGGTTTTGTGGAGTTTGTGCCGGTGGTGTTCCAGGCGATCGTGGCGACGGGGTTTGATCCGGTTGTTTCGCGGTTGCGGCATCTTTCGCTGGGTGCTGATGTTCTGCCGACGGGTCTGGCCCGGAGTCTGCAGGGTTCGGGTATCAATGTGTGGAACACCTACGGCCCGACCGAGGCCGCCGTCGAGACGGTCGGCTTCGACCTGTCGGCCATGGCTCCCGGCCAGGAGACCGTTCCCATCGGTCAGCCGGTCTGGAACACCACCGTGCTCGTTCTGGACTCCTGGCTGCGTCCGGTCGGGCCGGGCGTGATCGGTGAGCTGTATCTGGGTGGGTCCCAGGTCGCCGACGGGTATGTCGGTCAGGCCGGTCTGACCGCCCAGCGGTTCGTCGCTGATCCCTACGCTGCTGATGGATCGCGGCTCTACCGCACCGGAGACCTGGTGCGCTGGAGCCAGGACGGACAGCTGGAGTACTTCGGCCGGGCCGATGACCAGGTCAAGGTGCGGGGTTTCCGCATCGAGCTGGACGAGATCCGTAACGTGCTGGAGTCCCACCCGGAGGTCACGGCAGCGGCCGTTCTGGCCTACGACCACCCGGCCGGTGGAAAGTACCTGGCCGCCTACCTGACCGTCCGCACGGACGTCGGCGAGACGCTGCGGGAGTATGCGGCCGGCATCCTGCCCGAGTACATGGTGCCGACCGTGTTCACGGTCCTGGAAAGCTTCCCGGTCACGGTGAACGGCAAGCTGGACCGTCGCGCACTACCGGTACCGGATCTGTCGGCCGCGTCGGGTGCTGGCCGGGGCCCGCAGACCGCGACCGAGACGGTGCTGGCCGAGATCTTCACCGACGTTCTGAACCTTCCCGATGACCTGACCCTCTCGGTGGAGGACGATTTCTTCCGCCTGGGTGGGCATTCGCTGCTGGCAACCCGGGTCGTAGCTCGCGCGAATGCTGCGTTCAGCGGGGTTCTGACCTTGCGTGAGGTGTTCGAAGCTCCGACGATCGCTTCCCTGGCGGTTGTCGTGGACGAGCGTCTGGCCGCGTCCGGGGGAACGTCGGTGCGGGTGGGGGAGGTTCCTCGTCCGTCGGTGGTGCCGGTTTCGTACGGTCAGCAGTCGTTGTGGCTGATCGAGCAGCTGGGCGGCCCCGGTGGCCGGTACGTGGTACCGACGGTACTGCGCCTCACCGGCGACCTGGACGAGAAGGCCTTGCTGGGCGCGGTCGGCGACGTGGTGGCGCGGCACGAGGCCCTGAGAACTCTTCTGGCCGAACACGACGGCCGGCTGCAACAGGTCATTCTCGACCCCGAGCAGGCCACGGCCGCACTCGACCTCGCACCCACCGACCTGAGCACCGAGAACGTCGACGACACCGATGAAGCAGTGGACGCCTGGGTGGCGGGTTTCCTGCAGCGCGGGTTCGACCTGGGCGTGGACCTGCCGGTCCGGGCCGGGCTGGTGCGGGTGGACGTCGCGGAGTGGGTTTTCGTGCTGGCGGTGCACCATCACGCGGTGGACGAGTGGTCGTTCCCGTCGCTGCTGGGAGACCTGTCCACGGCCTACCGGGCCAGGGTCGGTGGTCAAGCGCCGGAGTGGACTCCGCTGCCCTTGCAGTACGCCGACTTCGCGGTCTGGCAGCGAGAGGTTCTCGGCGACCCGACCGACCCGACATCTCTGCTCGGGCAAGATGTGGCCTACTGGCGTGAGGTCTTCGCGGAGGCCCCGCAGGAATCGACCATCACGCTGAACCGGGCGCGCCCGAGCGACCCGACACATCACGGCGCCGATCTGAGGTTCAGCGTCGAGGCCGCCACGGTGGCCGGTCTACGACGGGTGGCCGCCGACCAGGGCGTGACCATGTTCATGATCGCCCAGGCCGCCACCGCGGTCGCCGCATCCGTGCTGGGGGCCGGCGACGACGTGGTGATCGGATCTCCGATCGGGGGACGTACCCAGGACGGGCTGGAGGACCTGGTCGGGTACTTCGTGAACACCCTGCCGTTCCGTCACCACCTGAACCCTCAGCACTCTCTGGCGGGCCTGCTGCAGGCCACGAAGCAGACCGTCCTGGAAGGGTTCGCCCATCAGGGTGCGCCGTTCGAGGAGATCACCAAGGCTGCCGGTGTGGAGCGGGCGGCCGGCCGGAATCCGCTGTTCCAGATCATGCTCACCCACTACATCGACGAGCCGGGTCAAGGACAGGGGCTGACCCTGCCCGGCGTCACGAGCACCTCGACGGACGGAACGCTCGCGGCGGCGAAGACCGACCTCGATCTGAGCATCGCTGACACCGCTGACGGGATCGAGGGATTCCTGACGTACGCCACCGAGATCCTCGACCCGGTCATGGTGGACCGGTTCCTCGAGGTCTTCACGGCCGTGCTGGACGCCATCGCGACGGATCCGCACCGGCGGGTCTCGGACCTGGCGCTGCTTCCCGAACGTGACCAGGCCGATGTGGCCGCATGGCAATCCGGGCCCGCCGTCGTGGTGCCTTCGACGACGCTGGACGCGCTGGTGCGGCGGCAGGTCGAGACCACGCCGGCCGGGATCGCCCTCCTTGACGATCAGGGCGCCGAAATTTCCTACGCCGACTTTGATCTGCGGGTGAATGCGCTGGCCGGTCTGATGGTGGACCGGGGTGTGCGGGTCGGTGACCGGGTGGCGGTGCTGTTGCCCCGATCGTCGGATCTGGTGGTCACTCTGGCGGCGGTGCTGCGGGCGGGCGCTGCCTACGTGCCGATCGACCCGGACTATCCGCTGGAGCGGGTCGCGGCGATTCTTCAGGACGCTTCGCCGACTCTTCTGGTCACCCTGTCGGGTGCGGTGCAAGTTTCTGCCGCGGCTGTGTTGGTGCTGGATGCGGCCGATACCCGGGCGGCTTTGGTGAATGGTGCGGTGGCGCCGGTGCTGTCACGTGCGGTGTCGGAGTTTGACACGGCATACGTCATTTTCACGTCGGGGACCACAGGTCGACCCAAGGGTGTGGCGGTCAGTCACCGAGCGATCGTGAATCTGATCGCCTGGCGGCAGGGTGTGTTCCCGCTGGGGGTGGGGGATCGGCTGCTGCAGAAGAGTTCTGCCGGTTTTGATGTGTCGGTTCCGGAGTTCTTCTGGCCTTTGACGGTCGGGGCGACGGTGCGGTTGATCCGTCCGGGCGGGGACAAGGACGTCGAGTATCTGGCGGGGATTCTGGCCACTGAGCCGGTGGGTTTTGTGGAGTTCGTGCCGGTGGTGTTCCAGGCGATCGTGGCGACGGGCTTTGATCCGGCTTCCTCGCGGTTGCGGCATCTTTCGTTGGGGGCTGATGTTCTGCCCACGGGTCTGGCCCGGAGTCTGGAGGGTTCGGGTATCAATGTGTGGAACACCTACGGCCCGACCGAGGCCGCGGTAGAAACAGTGGGCTTCGACCTGTCGGCCATGGCTCCCGGCCAGGAGACCGTTCCCATCGGTCAGCCGGTCTGGAACACGTCGGTGGTCGTGCTGGACTCCTGGCTGCGCCCGGTGGGCCCCGGTGTGATGGGAGAGCTCTACCTCGGCGGCGTTCAGGTCGCGGACGGATACCTGGGGCAGGCCGGTCTGAGCGCCCAGCGGTTCGTGGCCGACCCCTTCAGCGATGACGGTGCCCGGCTCTACCGCACCGGTGACCTGGTCCGGTGGAACCAGGAGGGGCAGCTGGAGTACTTCGGCCGGGCCGATGACCAGGTGAAGGTGCGCGGTTTCCGGATCGAGCTGGACGAGATCCGCAATGTGCTGGAGTCTCACCCCGACGTCACGGCGGCGGCCGTTCTGGCCTATGACCACCCGGCCGGAGGAAAATATCTGGCCGCCTACCTGACCACCCGGGCCGATGTGGGGGAAGGCCTGCGGGAGTTCGCGGCGGGAATGCTGCCGGAGTACATGGTGCCGACGGTGTTCACGGTTCTGGAAAGCTTCCCGGTCACGGTGAACGGCAAGCTGGACCGCCGCGCCCTGCCGGTACCGGATCTGTCGGCCGCCTCCGGCGCCGGCCGGGCCCCGGCCACGCCGACCGAGAGCGCTCTGGCCGAGATCTTCAGCGAGGTACTGAATCTCACCTCCGGGATCACGCTCTCGGTCGAGGACGACTTCTTCCGGCTGGGCGGCCATTCACTCCTGGCTACCCGGGTGATGGCCCGCGCCAACGCCGTGCTCGGCACGAGCCTGACCCTGCGCGAGGTGTTCGAGGCGCCCACCGTCGCGTCGCTGGCGACCATCGCCGACCGGCACCTCGACTCCCTTGCCCTCACCAGCAGCGCTGAGGGCACAGTGCTGCCCCGCGTCGGGGAGCTGAAGCGTCCGGACCGGCTGCCGGTGTCCTACGGTCAGCAGTCGCTGTGGCTGATCGAGCAGCTGGGTGGGCCGGGCGGCCGGTACGTCGTGCCCACCGTGCTGCGCCTCACCGGTGATCTCGATCCGGCTGCGTTGCTGGAAGCGGTCACGGACGTCGTGGCCCGGCACGAAGCGCTCCGGACTCTCCTCGTCGAGGACGACAGGGGGTTGTGCCAGGTCGTCCTCGCCTGGGAGGAAGCCGTGAGGCATCTGGAACTGATCACTGCCGAAGAGCTGGGCGCCACCGACGACACCGATGAAGCAGTGGACGCCTGGGTGGCGGGTTTCCTGCAGCGCGGGTTCGACCTGGGCGTGGACCTGCCGGTCCGGGCCGGGCTGGTGCGGGTGGACGTCGCGGAGTGGGTTTTCGTTCTGGCGGTGCACCATCACGCGGTGGACGAGTGGTCGTTCCCGTCGCTGCTGGGAGACCTGTCCACGGCCTACCGGGCCAGGGTCGGTGGTCAGGCGCCGGAGTGGACTCCGCTGCCCTTGCAGTACGCCGACTTCGCGGTCTGGCAGCGAGAGGCCCTGGGAGATCCGCAGGATCCGGAGTCTCGTCTGGGGCAGGACCTGGTGTACTGGGGCGAGGTTCTGGCGGAGGCCCCGCAGGAGTCCACGATCACGCTGAACCGGGCGCGTCCGAGCGACCCGACCCATCACGGCGTGGATCTGAGGTTCAGCGTCGAGGCCGGTACGGTGGCGGGTCTGCGGCGGGTGGCCGCCCATCAGGGCGTGTCGATGTTCATGATCGCCCAGGCCGCGACGGCGGTGGCGGCATCCGTGCTGGGGGCCGGCGACGACGTGGTGATCGGTTCGCCGATCGGTGGGCGTACGGAAGACGGCCTGGAGGACGTGGTCGGGTATTTCGTCAATACGCTGCCGTTCCGTCACCACCTGGACCCTCAGCACTCCCTGGCGGGCTTGCTGCAGGCCACGAAGCAGACGGTGCTGGACGGGTTCGCCCATCAGGGTGCGCCGTTCGAGGAGATCGCCAAGGCTGCCGGTGTGGAGCGGGCGGCCAGCCGGAACCCGTTGTTCCAGATCATGCTCACCCACTACATCGACGAGCCCGGACAGACGCTGAGCCTTCCGGGGATTTTCGCTGCCCCCATGGCAGACACTCTCGCGGCGGCGAAGACGGATCTCGACCTCAGTCTTGCTGATACTGCCGACGGGATCGAAGGCTTCCTCACCTACGCCACCGAGATCCTCGACCGGGCCATGGTCGACCGGTTCGTCGAGGTGTTCACCGCGGTACTGGCCGCCATCGCCACCGATCCGCGACAGCAGGTGGCAGGGCTGAACCTGCTCCCCGAACGTGACCGGATCGACGTACGGGCCTGGCAAGCAGGTCCCGCCCACCCCGTTCCCACCATGACACTGGACGCGCTGGTGCGGCGGCAGGCCAACTCGACGCCGACCGGGATCGCTCTCGTCGATGACCAGGGCTCCGAAGTGACCTACGCCGACTTCGACGCCCGGGTGAATGCCCTGGCCCAGCTGATCATCGATCGCGGCGTGCAGGTCGGCGACCGGGTGGCGGTTCTCCTGCCGCGGTCGGCCGACCTGGTGATCACCCTCGCGGCCGTGGTACGAGCCGGCGGAGCCTACGTGCCCATCGACCCCGACTATCCGCTCGAGCGCATTGCGGCGATCGTTCACGACGCTGCTCCCGCTCTCGTCGTCACCGCCTCCGGGGTGGCGAACCCCGGGACGATGGGTGCCGAGGGCCTGGGCGTAGTGGTGCTGGATGCGGCGGCGACCCGGGGGGCTTTGGTGAATGGTGCGGTGGTGCCGGTGTTGTCGCGTGCGGTGTCGGAGTTGGATACGGCGTACGTGATTTTCACGTCGGGGACGACGGGTCGTCCGAAGGGTGTGGCGGTCAGTCATCGGGCG